>DNXU01000194.1:5923-22255 GCA_003505715.1 Cyanobacteria bacterium UBA8803
TACGCTGGAGCTAACGCACCATCACTTCTAGACCAGACGCAGACAAGGGCATTTTTGTAAAAACGAAGTCGCTTTATTCTCAGCATCCGGGTTGTGTATATGCGCTGGAGTTGGTCGGATGATGCCATTAAACAAATCATCCAGATCATAAGGAGTAAAAAAGTGCCATTGTCCTCTATCATCTATCCGAACCCCTACAGCTGTCGCCGTATGCAGCCAATCAGTAACCCCATCTTCAGTACTACTATAAGGTCTGCGACCAGGACGCCAAACCGCAAAACTGGCTTGATTTTTAACATCAAATTTGTAGTCAGGAAACTGCGCTGTGAGGGTAGCCTTGGCGGTGAGTTCTTGGGAACGGTCTCCCAGCGCATCAAAAAAGGCAATATCAAAGTCGTTGATGACTAATTGACAGTCATTGCCAAACAGCGATCGCCAAACCGTATTTCGTACCGCACCACCTGCCAACCACCAGCTGCGTAGATTGAGAAGAGCGATCGCAGGTAATACAGATCCGACGGGCGAATCAATCAGAATCTTCTGGAGGCGAGTAGCACTATCCATGTTTTACTAACTCAGTTGTAACAAGGAGGGTTCCTGGTTCCCCATTCCCTCTTTAAAATAGAATTTATTGGGTCGCCCTGGTTGGAGCGGGCGAGTCAATTAAGGTTATCGCTTTTTCTTTGATATCTTCACAGCGACTCGCCCCTACAGGTATATATTTTATATGTATAATGTCTTTACATCTTAAATAAAAATACCTACACTTCTTCCGGTTCGCGCCAGTGATAGTGGGTTTCTGCCCTAGCGAATGGGCTTGATATAAAGTCAGTTTCATGCTTGAATATTAATCCAATTTTTAACACTATCTTTCTTGAACGCACCTCACTATTAAAATAATTTAAGATGTTTTTTCACAGAAGAAAACAAAGAGAGCAACCAAAAACTTCGAGATAACTGTAACTCTATAGGCAATAATTATATGTCGTCATCTTCAAAAATTGAGTGGACTGAAGCAACATGGAATCCTACAACTGGCTGCCATAAGATTAGCCCTGGTTGTGCAAATTGCTATGCTGAACGTTTTGCAGAACGCTGGCGAGGTATCCCCGGGCATCCTTACCAACAAGGATTTGATGTCAAGATTTGGCGTGAACGGTTGACCATGCCTCTTTCATGGAAGAAGCCTCGTTTAATATTTGTTGATTCTATGAGTGATTTATTCAATGATAAGGTTCCAGAAGAATTTATAAAAGATGTATTCTCTACAATGAGAAAGGCTAATTGGCATCAGTTTCAGCTACTAACCAAACGCCCAAAACGAATGCTTGAGATAGCTAATAATATAGAAGATTGGCCTTCTAATGTCTGGGCTGGAGTAAGTATAGAATCTCAAGCTTGGATGTGGAGAAGTGAAGTTTTAAAAGAAATACCTGCAAGAATTAGATTTTTATCTTGTGAGCCTCTGTTAGGTTCACTAAAACTTTCTTTGGAAAATCTGCACTGGGTTATCGTTGGTGGAGAGTCTGGTGTAGGTGCCCGTCCTATGGATATTGAATGGGTGAGAGATATTAGAGACCAATGCTTAAAAGCTGATGTGCCGTTCTTCTTTAAGCAATGGGGGGGAGTTCAAAAGAAAAAGCAGGGTAGAGAACTAGATGGCAGAACGTGGGATGACTTACCAAAAAACGTGGATACTAAAACCAATAAACAACTCTCACTTCACCTCTAATATATTATAGTTGGCGCAACGGGTCATCTGGGTTTTGCCAGTCTACTAGTCAGCGTAGTCTACGGGCACCATCATGGGAAAGTTCTGCTTAGCCTCAACCACTCGATCGCGATCGGTTGAGGACAGGTGTAACCAGCTTTCGACTGCTTGCGATCGCGATAAGCCTTCGATTAACTGCTCTTTCCAATCTCCTACTGGTTCAGCTGTAGCGATTGTGTTATAGGAATAATTATGCACGGAGAAAAAGTAAATAGGGAATTAAAGGAAGTTTTTAGTAAATGACAAGTTGTTAAAATTTCCGAAACTCAACCCATTCCTAAAGATGTTGCAGCCTATGTACTGTATGGTAAATTTGTTGGTATCCGCGCCTATCCTATAAGCTAATTTACCGCTAGATGACCTTAAAAAGTAGGTTAAAGGCTGCCTTTAAAGCCTTCATCAATCCAGCTACTATTCAAAAACTAGAACCATCTACACCAAAACCTGCGGTAGCACCCACACCAGAGCCTGCGGTGGTGATGGATAATCAACTATTAGCTGGAAAAAATGTCCTCATTACTGGAGCTGGCAGGAATATTGGCCGGAGTATTGCTCTGGAAATGGCTAAACAGGGTGCCAATATTTTCTTCACAGATATCGTTCCCGAACGATGCGTGAGTCTAGAACAAGAGTTAAATGCTTATCCGGTTCATTCTCAATATTTTATATCAGATATAACAAACCAGGAAAATACTGATTCTTTATATAAATCCTTAACGGAGAAAAAAATTGTTATTGATATCCTGGTTAACAATGTAGGAATTAACTTAGGCACCAAATCTCTCAAAGAATTCAAATTAGAAGAATGGCAAAAGACATTTAATATCAATGTTTTTGGCCCCATGTACCTCACTCACCTGATAGCGCAAATGATGGTGAGTCATAATATCCAAGGTTCTATTCTCTTTATCACCTCTATCCACCAATGGGAACTCGGACTTTGGGCGCATTACAGTTCCTCAAAAGCTGCCTTAGGAATGATTGTTAAAGAACTGGCTGTAGAATTAGCTCCCCAGGGTATACGGGTTAATGCGATCGCTCCCGGTGGCGTATCTGAAGATGAGCAAGGAAACCCTTTCCGCCACAAGTATACCCTGTTGCATAACAGTACTATCAATCCTCGTTATATTGGCAGGGCTGCTGTTTATTTAGCCTCTGATTATTTTTCTAAATTCACAACAGGAACTGTAATCAAAATGGACGGGGCACTTTCATTATATCATTATCGGGTAGCTCAAAATAGGCCGCACTAACTAAGCATTCTTCGTTGACATCAAACCATTGGTAATTCCTTTTCCAGTAAGCGTTTGTCTATATTAATTAGTTTTTATTATCACCACCTCTACGGGAGAGCCTCTATTAGTAGGGTGCATTAGCGAAGCGTAACGCACCATTACTACTATATATAGTGTATTTACGTAAGCCCTGTTGAGTTAGTTCCTGTCCTACTTCTCTCCCTGACAGGTGCTTAGTTATTGCCTCATCCTTGTCTAGGGATGACATTCCTGTTGGGAGTCGAATATGATAGTGGACGCTACTCAACACTGGTGTTAACCGAAACATAATGATCCAGAATGCAACGTTTAGAATCAATAGTCCTCAAGTTGTCCAGGAAACCATTGATGGGGAAGTTGTCATAGTTCACCTTGAGAAAGGAGATTATTACAGTCTAGTCAAATCGGCAGCTGATATCTGGAGCGGGATTGAACGCGGACTTCCTAGGGGCGAGATTATTGAAGAGATAGTTGCACGTTACGATGGTAACCGTGAAGCAATTGAATCTGCGGTTAGCGAGCTGATTCAAAAATTACAGGATGAAGAAATTATCGTTGTTGATGAAACCGAGCGAGCGTCAAGCACTGCTACACCTGATCCAACAGATCAAACGAAAGCCAATGGCAAAAAACTGAGCTTTGAGCCTCCAGCCTTACAGAAATACACCGACATGGAAGAATTACTAGCGTTAGATCCAATTCATGAGGTGGATGAACTGGGTTGGCCTAATGCTAAGGTAGAAGCCTGAATTGTAACCATACTTTAACGCAGGTAATATTTTCAATTGCAGAAGGCAGAGGGCAGAATATTCCCTGTCAGCCATTAGTAGGGTGCGTTACACGGTAGCTAACGCATCATATTACCACTATACATGATGTAGCTGCATCAGTCCCAAAAGCTTCCCCTCTTTCTCATTTTCCTGTTCCTATTTTCAAGTCAAGCATTCTGAGCTGTTATTCGCAAAGAAAGCAAAAAATTTACCATCTTCCATTCTCAAAATAGGTGAATTCCAACGAACTCGGATATTCCGAAAACTTAATCCAAACAGAACAAAAAGACCCTCTAGTCTTTTTCAACACGATCTATGAAGCCTACGAAAAAGCTGAAGCTTTAGCTGGAGGTGCGATCGAGCGTTTTTATGACATTGCTGGGTTTAAAATCCGGTTGCGGTTTGCTGGTGAGGCGTTAATTCCCTACGTCACTCCTCCCTTAACACACTTAGCGATCGCCCCCGTTTCCGATCCCGCTCTGACAGTTTGTATCTCGGATAGTGCCTCAACCCATACGGTCATGCCATCTCCCCCTTGCCCGACCAATCATATTTTAAAACGTGGGGAACTGCACGGGTTCATTAACGATCGCATTTACACGAGTTTCCAATGGGGAGCTTATACCTTAAGTATTTTAGATAAAGAACGCAATGTAGGAATTTATTGGGTGGAGAGTACAGAACACATCCCTTTTTGGGAAACTAGTTCTTGCTTACGGAGTATTTTTCATATCTGGATGAGTAAGCAGGGGATTCAATTAGTTCATGCGGGCGCGGTGGGTTTACCAAGTGGTGGCGCGTTGCTAGTTGGAAAAGGTGGTTCAGGAAAATCAACGACAGCTTTGAGTTGCTTGAATTCCGATCTTTTCTATGCTAGTGATGATTATAGTTTAGTGACAGCGGAACCAAAACCAACAGTTTTTAGTATTTACAGTACTGGCAAAAAAAATGCTGATGATTTAGAAAGGTTACCGTTTTTAGCGAAAGCAATTAGTAACCGGGATCGTTTGGAAACAGAGAAAGCGGTTTATTTTTTGAACGATTATTTCCCTGAAAAGATTATATCGAATTTTCCCCTCAAAGCTCTTTTAATTCCCCGGATTACTGGGAAACCGAATACTACATTGACACCCACCTCTGCTGCCGCTGGATTGGCTGCATTAGTTCCCAGTACAATTATGCAGCTTTCGGGTGCAGGGAAGGAAGCCTGTCAAAGGATGATGAATGTGGTGAATAAGATCGAGTGTTATTATCTGGAACTAGGTACGAATATGGAGGAAATTCCTCAGGTTATTTTAAATATCCTGACTAAAGAAGAATGAATTAAGCAGATTATCTGAGGATGAAAAAATGAGATAAAGTCGCCCTTTAATAGACAGAGTGAGAATGTAGATTTAAAAGCCACCTCAAATATGAAATGAATGAACCACTTGTCAGTATCATTATTGTTGTCAAAAATGGGGAACGCTACTTAGCGAGAGCGATTGACAGCATTCTCAATCAAACTTATAAACACTATGAAATTATTGTAGTAGATGGTCAATCAACTGATAACACTGAAAAAATTGCTAAATCTTATCCACAAGTACGCTATCTTTGCCAGAAGAGTCAGGGAATTGCCAATGCTTATAATATGGGAATTGATGCGTCGATAGGTGAATTTATTGCCTTTCTATCCCATGACGATACTTGGACACCTAATAAATTAAGTGCCCAGGTTAATTATTTAATTGACAATCCACATATTCAATACACTGTTGCTAAAGTCAAGTTTATTTTGGAGGAAGGACATTCAATTCAACCTGGATTTAGACCAGAATTGCTAGAAGGCGAACATATTGGTTCAATTATGGAAACGTTGGTGGTGCGAAAGTCATTATTTGACCTGATTGGCAAGTTAAATCCTGAATTTAGCGTTGCGGAGGATGTGGATTGGTTTGCCCGGGCTAAAGATAATCATATACCCATGGCTATCATACCTGAAGTCTTGCTTCACAAGCGCGTTCACGATACCAATCTTTCCTTAACTTCATCAGTGAATAACCAAAATTTACTGAAAATATTGAGATCCTCAATCAAGCGGAAACGAGATCGACAATTGGAAGAGTAATCAAGATGAGTAATATTAATTTAGTTAGTGTAATTATACCTGTTTATAACTGCGATCGCTATCTAGCCGAAGCAATTGAAAGTGTTCTGAATCAAACCTACCAACCACTAGAAGTTATTGTCATAGATGACGGTTCAACTGATGGCAGTGCTGAGGTAGCCAAGTCCTTTCATCCGTCTGTACGATATTATTATCAACCCCAAAGTGGTGCTGGTGCAGCGCGAAATTATGGTATTGATTTAGCGCAAGGTAGTTTCTTGGCTTTTCTGGATGCAGATGATATTTGGGTGCCAGATAAATTAACCCAGCAAATGGAGGTTTTGGAGAATGAACCCCAGGTAGATATGGTATTCGGACATATCCAACAATTCCATAGTCCAGAATTGGCTGAAACAGTAAAAAATAAAATCCACTGTCCCCCAAATTTAATGGCGGGATATCACCCAGGAACAATGGTAATTAAACGAGAGGCATTTTTACGGGTGGGTAAATTTGACACCAACTTGCAAATGGGTGAATTCATCAATTGGTATTCTCTGGCAACTGATTTGGGATTACAACCAAAAATCTTACCAGGATTGCTCATGCGGCGGCGTTTACATGGAAATAATCTAGGGCTTCGTCAGCGTCAATCTCGTACTGATTACGTGCGCCTGATTAAAGCATCACTGGATAGACGACGTACTGCTAACAAAGAGGAGAGACAATAAATATGGAAAATAGAAAGATAAATAATTCAGCAGAAGTCCGCTTTAAGTTAGCCAAGGCTTGGCAATTGAAGGGGAAAGTAGAAACTGCGATCGCAAATTACAAAGAAGTTTTAACTCTCCAACCCAACCACATCCCAGCATCTTTGAAGCTGGGCAGCTTGTTGGTAGAAAGAGGAGATTTAGAAGATGCCCTAGAGATTTATACTCAAGCACTGGAATTGAATCCTAATGAAGCTGAATTACACAAGCATTTGATCGATACTCTCGTAAAACTAAAGGGAATTGACTGCCCATTTCATTGCTATCAATTAGCCAGAATTGACAATCGTAATTTAACAGTCAATCCGGACGATATTTTCTGCTGTGTTGTAGTGAGAAACGAAGCCTTACGCTTACCATATTTTTTATCCTATTATCGAGATAAAGGAGTAGATAAATTTTTAGTTGTTGATAATGGCTCGACTGATGATACTTCCTCTTACTTACTCAGTCAGTCAGATGTATATTTATGGCATAGTAATCTCTCCTTTAATAGAGCCAACTTTGGTTCAGCTTGGTTTGAAGTTCTGCTCAGAAAATACGGTGTCAACCATTGGTGTTTAACTGTTGATGCCGATGAAATTTTGTACTATCCCAACTGCGAAACTAAAAGCATTCGCCAGCTTTGTCAAGAATTAGATCGGAAGGAGAAAAAAGCCTTCAATGCTATCCTCCTGGATATGTATTCTGAAAAAGCAATTGGCGAGACTCACTATAGCCCAGGACAGCCTTTTCTAGAAGTATGTCCTTACTTTGACAAAAATTATTATCATACCAAATACGAACAATCCGGTATCTACCGCAATCAAACAGTTTATTTTGGTGGTGTGAGAGAACGAGTATTTGGCAAAAGCGGCGAATATTATTTAACTAAAGTACCTCTAATTAAATATCACTTAGATCTAGTTTTAGGGGGAGGTCAACACTTTACCAATTCTCCCAACGCTCAAATTGCTTTAGAAAGTGGCTGCTTGTTACACTTCAAATATTTCTCCTCTTTTCTGAGTTATGTAGAAAGAGAAGTAGCTAGAAAAGAGCATTATGGCGATGCCATGCAGTATCAAGAATATGCCAAATTAATTGCTGCAAACAATAATTTAACTTTTTACGATATCAATCAATCAGTCAAGCTAATCAATAGTCAACAACTAGTGGAATTAGGAATCATGCATACTGAAGAATTTCAGTTTGAATTTCCTAAGATTTCGCCACTACCAGCTAATACTCCTAGACCATTTTGGTCTGCCATGGTGACTGTTTACAATCGTACACACCACATCGGACAAGCCTTGAGAAGCGTCATCGAACAGGCTCCTAGTCCAGAAGAAATGCAAATTGAAGTCATTAATGATGGGGCTGATAAATCTATCCAAGATAAGATAGAAGCGATTGTTAAAGCTGTAGGAGGGAATAGAGTTAATTTTTACAAACACCCCCACAATGTGGGTCATCCTCATATATTTAATGTCTGTATAGAACGGGCACAAGGTCAGTGGGTACATATTTTACATGACGATGATTGGGTAAAACCTGGATTTTATAATACCTTGCAATCTGGTATTGAAAAAGCACCAACTGTTGGGGCTGCTTTTTGTCGTCAACTTTATACAGATAATACAGGAAACCTCCGCCTATCATCCTTGGAAAAAGCAACTCCGGGTATTCTGGAAAATTGGCTCGAAAAAATGGCAATTGGCTGCCAGATGCAATTTTCATCAATGGTAGTTCGTCGGGATGTTTATGAGGAATTGGGTGGATTTTGTCCGGATACTAAATCTGCTTTCGATTGGGATATGTGGAAGCGCATAGCTATCCACTATTTATTCTGGTACGAACCGCAAGCGTTAGTCTGTTCCAGTCAAGACGAAACAACAGAAACCTCTCACTTACTGAAATCGGGAGGGCAAATTACTGATACCCGGAGAGCCATTGAAATTGCACGGCGGTATTTACCCAATAATGTAGCTGATGAATTGTCCAATAAAGCTTTGCAAAACTATGCCGAATACTCTCTAATTCTGGCTCAACAACAATTCAATCGCTTAGACTATAAATCAGCGATCGCCAATATTCGTGAAGGACTTAAATGCAGTCCCCCCCCTCAAGTAGAAAAAGGATTAATGTCTCTCTTAGCGCAAGTGGAGCATCGGTTATGACTCAAGGATTAAAATTCGATCCATATTCCCCAGAAGCTCAATTCAATTTGGCACGTTTCTGGTATCTTAAAGGAAAATATGAAGTAGCAATTGCCGGATATCAAAAAGCGATTGAACTCCAACCAGATTATACAGAAGCCTATCTTAAGCTGGCTGACTTATTCCTCCAAGAGGGAAGGCAAGAAGATGCGATCGCAGTTTATCACGAAGCAATTGAGCTAAACCCAAACGATGCTATTTTTTACAACACTATTATCGAACAACTCCTCAAAAAAGCACCATCACTAACATCCCCGCAAAAAATAAATCCAGGAAAAGGACATATTCTCCTCTATACCGATTCTCCAGGAATCTATGGAGTTCCGCAATGGAATCATACAATAGCTTCCCAACTATTTGTATCCGGTTACCGGGTTACCTTTGCTCAAAGTAAGGCTTGGCATCATTTAACTAAAGAAAGAATTAAACTCGGAATTAAACACTTATGGCTAGAGGATGACAACATTTATCACCCAACCAAACCAGGAAATGCCTTGAGCAATACTTCAGAAGCCCAAAATATTTTTCAGGAAGCCAAACCAGATTTAATTATTTTTGCCGATGGTTGTCCCGTATCCAGCCTAGCTGCCAAACAAGTTGCTATACAAATGGGAATTCCTTATATCCAAGTTATTCATTGCGTTTCATCAGATTGGGCAAAACAATTTGCCCTATACTTAAACAAGTTACCAGATATTTATTGCCATGCCACAGAAGTTATTACCGTTTCTCATGAAAACTTAGAACTACTGCACGATCATTTTTACTTACCAGAACATCAAGGCAAAGTTATCTATAATGGACGACCTAGCCAATATTTTAACCCACCGAATAGTCAAATAGGCAATGCCATACGTCAAGAATTAACAATCCCTCCAGATGCAATAGTTTGTTTGACAACAGCACGTCTAGATTTAGTCAAAGGCTACCAGTATCAACTCAGTGCCATAGCACAGCTTCAAAACAGAGATATTTGGTCAAAACTTTACTTTATTTGGGCAGGAAGCGGAACTTTATTGCTACGGCTGGAGAATTTAGCTACTGAAATGGGAGTAAGCAAACAGATAAAGTTTATTGGGGAACGTTCAGATATTCCTGACTTATTAGATGCTGCCGATATCTTTATTTTACCTTCACAGTTTGAAGGAATGCCTTTAGCCATTATGGAAGCCATGGCCAAGGGAAAACCTGTTATTGCCAGCGCAGTTAGTGGGATTCCTGAAGAATTGGGCGATACAGGTAAATTATTACCAGATCCTAAAATTGACCCCCAAGCAACGATTCGAGAATTAGCAGATACAATTCAAACTTGGGCTGAAGATAGGGAATTACGGCATACTGTTGGTCAAGGTTGTAAAAATAGAGCTAAAAAACTGTTTCAGGAAGGCCGAATGATTGAGGAGTATAGGGACATAATTGAACGGACGTTATCTAATCGGTCGGATTATTTTGAGTAGCTTTTATAAATAATAAACTACACCAGTAGAAATAAAAATCTCTCTTTCCTCACCTCCAGTACCTCAGTTTCAAGTATAATCTTAAAAAACCAATGAAAGAGAAAGAAACTAACTTTAAATATCACTTAGTCATGAATAAAGCACTCGATCTCCAGCAAATCGATCGAGATGCCAAAGCAGGCAAGCGTCCGCAACATTTAATGGGGGTCTTGAGTCAGCGTTTGGGAGCATCTATCCATCAACCCAAGACAGAGCCAATTTCACCTATCGATGAATTTCGTGCCAAGATTGTCGGGAAACCTGAATACTGGGTACTTGCTCGCAGATTAGCATCACAACTTAATCAAAATGACATTATCATCTGCGATGGTGAAGATATCGGTATTCCTATTGCAGCAATTTGCGGTGCCAAACAGAACCGACCTCGTATTGCTGTGTACATTCATACCCTCTATGGCTTGCACGGAGTTAAAATTTGCGAGATGTTCCGTTTAGCAGAACGAATTGACTTATTTCTACCACACACCCTTCCCCTAGTTGAGTTTCTGCGTAACTACTTAAATTTGCCTGCATCCCGCGTCCCTTTGATTTATTCTCAAACAGATACCAACTTCTTCTCACCCGGTTCCCCCTCACCCAACAAGCAGCGTCCAGTTATCGCCAGTATAGGACTGGAAAGGCGAGACTACCGAACTCTCGCTGCTGCAACCCACGATCTGGATGTAGATGTGAGAATTAGCGGTTTCTCTCAAGACGCGACTGTGTTAGCAAAAACCTTCCCAGAGAAAATGCCAGATAATATGATCCGCCGATATTACGAATGGCAGGAATTGCTACAACTTTACCGCAATGCCGATCTAGTAGTCATCAGTTTGCTAGAAACCAATCATGGAGCAGGTTGCACCACCTTGTTAGAAGCAATGGCGTGCCGCCGTCCTGTGATAGCAACTTGTACTCGTGGACTGGCTGAATATCTGAAACCAGAGGGAATTGTTACTACTGTTGCTCCCGGTGATAGCCTAGGAATGCGCCAAGCAATTGTCAATATGCTGAACAACCCTCAAGCAGCAGCAGCACAATCTCAACGCGCCTATGAAGTAACCTTAGAGCGGTATAGCCATGCACAGCATCTTGATTTTTTAATCAGCCAGGTTGCTGCAATAGAGAAGTCAAATTGCTCGCCAAGTTCACAGTAATATGTACAAATCCCATCCTGCAACCTAATTTACCGCGAACATGACCTTAAAAAAATCGGTTAAAAGCTGCTTAAGCATTCTTAGTTGACATCAAACCAAATGTTGCAGATAAAAGATTGGATAAAAAGCCAATTCGCCCGAGGTAGCCTAGAGGCAAAATCTTCAGCCTTCAAATCCCTATTTCCTAAAACAGTAAAACTTGATCGCGTAGCCACAGGATTTCAGTTTACAGAAGGCCCTATTTGGTGCGCCGCCGAAAAGTGCCTGCTATTTAGCGATATTCCAGCGAACAAAATCTACAAGCTGAATCGCGATCGCCAGGTGACCATTTTTCGGGAACCCAGCGGTAATGCCAACGGTTTGACTCAAGATCGACAGGGGAGACTGATCGCTTGCGAACATGGCACGCGCCGAGTCACCCGTACCGAAAAAGACGGTTCAATTACCGTCTTAGCTGAGAAATTTCAAGGGAAAAAACTGAATAGTCCCAACGATGTAGTCGTGAAAAATGACAGTGCGATTTACTTCACCGATCCCCCCTACGGCATCCAACCCGAACAGCAAGAACAACCAATCCAAGGAGTTTACCGCCTTTCCCCGGATGGGAGCCAGCTCACTGTGGTTGCTGATGATTTTGACAAACCCAATGGTTTAGCCTTTTCACCAGATGAACAAAGGCTTTATATCGATGATTCCGAACGCCGCCATATCCGCGTTTTTGACGTTCAACCGGATGGTACGCTAACCAATAGCCGTATCTTCCATGATATGAAAAGCAACCAACCTGGTCTACCCGATGGCATGAAAATAGATAGGGAAGGACATCTCTACTGTACAGGAGCAGGAGGCGTGTGGGTTTTCGATCCAGATGGCCATCATTTAGGAACGATTTTGACTCCGGAGGTGCCAACAAATTGTGCTTGGGGAGATGACGATCGGCAGACTCTTTATATTACTGCTGGTACTTCGGTTTACCAGATAAGAGTTAATATTCCCGGTATCCCAAGGATGAGGGATG
Organism: Cyanobacteria bacterium UBA8803; assembly: GCA_003505715.1. Classification (GTDB taxonomy): domain Bacteria; phylum Cyanobacteriota; class Cyanobacteriia; order Cyanobacteriales; family Coleofasciculaceae; genus UBA8803. The sequence continues at coordinate 18,464 of DNXU01000194.1, forward strand.
AGGGATGACATCGTGTCCGGTTGCGTCGATATTGTTCGTAGTAACCAATAAGAGTGGTTACTACGAACTTTCTTAATCCTTAGGCACAGGCTTCAGTCCGTGCTTAACCAACATCCGTAGGGGTCGGAGCAAATAGTAGTAAGCTAAGGGAAATGCCGACTTAGGGTGTAATGCCCAGTCTGAGCAGGTTGGGGTGAGAGCCAGGTTCAAAACATACCTGATTTGATCCCGCAGGCGTTCTTTAGTTTGCAGATGGAAAAAGAACTGTTCTACTTGTCCAGGTCTTTCCTCTGGTACGCAAAATAACCATTTTTGGGCTTGGGTAGCGATCGCGCTAACCTTAGGATCTTTGTGTATCCTTTTCCAGGCACTCTCTGGTAGCGAGACTCCGATAAGATTATGAGCTAAAAGCAGTCCGTGCAAAAGAAGGCGCAGACCCCCTCGCTTCTTGGCTTGCTCTATAACTCTTCCCCAATCTACCTGAGTGCTATTCACAATTTGGGCAATATCACAAACTCGCAGTAACTTATCCCAACAGTCTTTAGTACCATGTGCGCACAAAAGTAATAGCGTATTTTCCGGCGAAAGATTGGATACCGTCCTGCCAAGAATTGATACAGGTTCAAGGTTTTCTCGCAAATACTCAACTTCCAGAGGGAAACAGAAGTACTTGGGGATAACATCCCAGTGTAGCTCTAGAATAAATTTACCTTGGTTGCAATCAAATTCATAAGCAGATTCCCGCACAAATTTATGTACGGTTTGAGATTGCAAAAAGGCAGATTCTTCGACCTCCGTAAGTTCAATAACGTGGAATCGGATCTTGGCATCTTGGGAGAGTAGCAAATCTCTCGCTCTCACCACATCCGACTCGCTTACTAAAATGTCTAAGTCACTAAACTGCCGAAGTGATACGTCACCGTATGCCATCGCTGTCAGCACTGGCCCTTTAAAACCTAGAACCGGAATGTCGGCAGCTGCAAATAAATCCAAAATTTTGAGCAGTTCCTGACTCAGGGATAGGTTACGGAGCGCATTGCGGCGAAACTCTTGGCGTAACTGATGCAGAATCACCTGAGGCACCGCTTCGGGAAAAGTTGCAGACAGACTCTGATACAACAGCGACATCATGCCGTGTTTCGATGCGATTTGGATCAGGTACTTCCAGTCAAATTCTTGCCGAACTAATATCTTGATGCGCTCTCTTAGCACTTGGTCTATCTGAGTTCGGGCGCAACAGAGTAGTAATTCAATTTCTGGGCGTTCCGTTGCTGCTGAAGTTTCGGTACTGACTTTCCGTTCTGCTACTGCTTGTATCATCGATAAGGTCTTTTCATCTCTTTCGATGATAAGCCAGAATATAAAGATTAGGCGATACCTTAAACTATGAAGAGTTTATGAAGTTTGGAAAAACCCTAGATAGCCAGTGGCCTACTCGCGAACAAAAATTGCTATTGCGAGCCGCTCTTTTACAGGGAGAAGCTGCCCTTGAGGCATGGCAGCACTGGCAAGAAGCAGTCGATATTGAAGACCACGATGCTGAATCCTATCATTTATTTCCTTTAGTTTATCGGAATTTATCGGCTCATGAGGTGGCCGATTCCGTGATGGTAAGGCTGAAGGGAGTCTACCGACGCCAGTGGTGTGAAAACCAACTCCTCTTTTCTAAATTTGCGCCTATTTTCCAATCCTTACAGAATGCGGGCATTAAAACCTTGCTGCTTAATGATGCAGCTTTGGCCGCTTATTACCCAGATAATGGCTGTCGGTATCTGCCTCATCTTGACATCCTCGTTCCGACTACAGATGCTCGATTAGCTATAAATTTTTTAGAAACAATGGGCTTTACTCCCAACGCGGCTCTTTCCGATCAGCTCCTATCTGTGTATCAGGGTCTGGGATTTAAGGATCGAGCCAAACAACCGCTTAATCTATACTGGCATCTATTCTCAACTTGTTTTCAAGACCGGGCTGACGATGAGTTTTGGCAAGCTGCGGTCTCAACTCAACTGGGTGAAGTATCCACCTATATATTAAATCCAACTGACCAGTTATTGTCGTTATGCGTACAGGTCTATTCGTGGAATAAAGTTTCGCCCATACTTTGGCTCACGGATGCCATGATGATCCTCAACTCTTGCGGAGGTGAAATTGATTGGGAGCGGCTAATTGACCGAGCGCAAAAGTATCAATTAATTTTACCGTTAAGCACAATGCTCTGCCAATTGCAGGAAATCCTCAATCCTCCCATCCCATCCTCTACTTTGGCAAAGATCCAAACAATTAAAGTTTCACTATTTGAGCAACTTGAGTATCAAGTGAAAACAAGTAAGGCCATACCTGTAATAGGAGCATTACTAGTTAGATATTTCCAATACTTAAGGTCAGTCAACACAGCTAATGTACCTTTCAAGTTCTTAGGATTTGCCAAATATTTACAATATGTCTGGGAATTGGAACACCTAGGACAGGTTCCCGCTCAAGCCGCTATGCGAGTCATGAGCAGGATGCGCCGTGAACTCTTAAGAGCGTTTTCAACGAATAAAGGGTAATAACCTAATCGGTATTATATCGGTCGGTAAACCTCGCCAATAGTGCGATCGCAATTAATTTCAATCACCAAATCCACCAAGTCAGCATCTCTAATTAAAGGGGTAATAAATAGCTCTGGATGAAGTGACTTCCAAAAATACTTGACAAAATCCTCAACTTGCGCTCCATTCATCCCCGATTTACCCGTAGCCATCATTTCCTCCTCGGCCTGACGCCGCCACTGTAGACTGAGGCGGTAGTCAGTGGGGTAAAGTACCATCAATCGGTCTAAGCGTTCCCACAAAGGTAAATATTCCTCAAGCCGCTCATTCATATCTCTGGCAAAGGCGCGATCACCATCCGTATCAATCGGTGCTGGTGTGGGAGCATCAAACGTAGCAGGGTCAATAGGCTGCACCCCCACAAACCACCCTTCAAACAACACAATATCTATCCCTTCTACAATTTCTGGCTCGGTGCGATCGCCAGCACCTCCCCAAGCCGACTTATCAAAGCGAGGCACTAAAACTGGGTTGTGCCAGAGGGGAGACCGCAGTTGGCCTAATACCTGCAAACCTAGCTCAACATCATGAGTACCAGGTGGCCCGCGCCAGATTAGGCGAGGATCTTGCTTTTGCAGGGACTGCCGTTCTGCATAAGTCTTGTACAGGTCATCCAGAGACAGGCTGAAGGTACGGTAGCCTAACTGAGCCAGAATCAAACTTAAGACTGCTCCCAGAGTCGTTTTCCCAGTTCCCTGTCCTCCTAATATCCCCTGGATCAGAGGATGTCCCAGCTGTTGCCGCCATGCAGCCAACTGCATGGCGAGGGGTAGCCAGAGGTTCCACAAAGATAAGAGGATTTGGGATTGAAAAGAAGATAAGCGAGTAATAGGATTAATTGCTTCTGCTCTCTCCCATTCACTCTGTCCCCTACTCTGACAAAAAGATGGGAGTAAGAGGATATTACGGTAGGTAGATTGGAAAAGATGCGATCGCGCCGCGATCATCTCCTCTACATTAGTTGGAGTAATGCCAAATGCCTTGGCCTGTCGAGGCGATGCCAGTGCTACAGCCGCTAGCCGTTCCCATGCCAATTCATTAGGTGCCTCTCCTGCCACCCAATTGTTCAGGATTTGGCCAAGGGATAGGTCATTCTGAGTCATAAATGGCAGCGACTTTGTGGCAACGGATTTGACAGGAGGATGTAACGGACATAACAGATTTAGTAAACAACCAACAACCAACAACCAACCACCAA
>DNXU01000194.1:22311-22564 GCA_003505715.1 Cyanobacteria bacterium UBA8803
CCAACAACCATTACGAACCGATCTTAAAGGCTTCAATAAATAGGCTGTAAGTTAGGCCAATTTTCAGCGCGTTGGTTGCTTCAGCGAATAATGACGGTCTAGGAAGGCTCTCAGGGGTTGGTCTTACTCGCTGATTTCTGCCATACACCCATCGGCTAACTACTTCTGTGAAGATCACCAATACTCCAGCACCAATTACATCCCAGTCAGCAGCTTGTCCAGCGGTTGTGGGAATAGCTGTTCCTAGGAATAC
>DNXU01000081.1:0-2304 GCA_003505715.1 Cyanobacteria bacterium UBA8803
AGTCCGAGTTCGCCAACATGTCAATCCACTTAGTAATAAATACCAGACTCCAGTAACTCCTCCCGACTGGGCTAAAGTTTACACCCAACCGACTCAACCCCTGCATCTCGATATTGGTTGTGCTAGGGGAGAGTTTTTGCTGAGGATGGCAACTCTAGAACCTAACGGGAATTTTCTGGGCTTAGAAATTCGGGAGCCATTGGTAACCCAGGCAAATGCGTTGGCTGCGGAGTTGGGGTTGAGTAATCTCTACTATTTATTTGGCAACGTTAACAACTCCTTAACACCCCTTTTAGCATCTTTCCCAAGCCTCACATTGCAGCGCGTCACCATTCAGTTTCCCGATCCTTGGTTCAAAAAGCGGCACAGGAAACGCCGTTTAGTTCAGCCAGAACTGGTGAATGATTTGGCAATCTATCTGGCTACAGGGGGAGATATCTTTCTTCAGTCCGATGTTGAAAGCGTAGCAAGGGAAATGCGCGATCGCTTTGACAACCATCCAGCTTTCCAAAGACAAGGCACAGACTGGTTAACCACCAACCCCTTACCCATTCCCACAGAACGGGAAACCTACACCCTTTCTCGCGGCGAACCCGTTTATCGTGCCTTATTTATCCGCTCTTAAAAAGAACAGGGAATATTTGAATTAAATGCACGGTAGCACAAATCTCAACGAATATAAGCAAGAAATCAGGGCGTTCTACGAGGCGAGAAAGAACTATGATAATGATTTTACCTATCGCCGAGCTATTCCTCTCGTAGAATTGGCTCCACTGCAACCGGGACAACATGTCTTGGATGTAGCCACAGGAACGGCGATCGTCGCGATCGCAGCGGCTCAGATTGTTGGTTCTGAAGGTAAGGTAGTCGGTGTTGATTTTACCCCAGGAATGCTGAACCAGGCACGACAAAAAATTGCTGCTTTGGGCTTACAGAATATTGAACTTATCGAAGCAGATGCCGAATCTATCATTTTTGAAGATGAATGTTTTGATGCTATTTTCTGTGGGACAGCTATCGTATTATTGAGTGACATTCCTGCGGCTTTACGCCATTGGCATTGCTTCCTCAAAAAAGGCGGAGTTTTAGCTTTTTCCTGTTGGTCAGATACATCGTTTTTCACTCCTGTCATTACTAAAGTCTGTGCCAAGTACGGGTTGGCACTACCGAATCTCCACGAACCACTAGGAAGTCCAGAAAAATGTTATGCTTTACTCCAAGAGGTAGGGTTTCAAGACATTAAAATAAAAACCGAGCAATTTAGCACTTATCTGAGTCTCAGCGATGCTCAAAATTGGTGGCAGGGAAAATGGCTACATGCAAAAGGTCATCCCCTTTTGCGTCTATCAGCAGAGCAAATCGAGCAATTGATAGCGGAATTCCGGGCAGAAATTGAAACCTTAGCCACTGATAAAGGAGTATGGCAGGAAATTACAACGTTTTTTGTAATTGGCAAAAAGTAAGGAAAGAGGATTTCTAGCAATGAGTCAAGTTAAAACAGTTTCAGGACGAGGAGTGCCTGTGGTTGGCAATGATATCGATACCGATCGCATTATCCCCGCTCGTTATTTACGGTGTATTACCTTTGAAGGATTGGGAGACAAGGCGTTTGCCGACGATCGCACGCAAGCACAGGGACAACATCCTTTTGACCAACCTCAGTATCAAGGGGCGAATATATTAGTTGTAAATGGTAACTTTGGTTGTGGTTCCTCGCGAGAACATGCTCCGCAAGCCTTGGCCAAATGGGGAATTCAGGCGATTGTGGGAGAGAGTTTTGCTGAAATCTTCTTTGGGAACTGTGTCGCCATGGGGATTCCCTGCGTAACCGCCTCAGCAGAAACAGTCCAACAAATACAAACGATACTGCAAGAGCATCCTCAAGCCTCAATAACATTAGATTTAGAAGCCATGGAAGTTTACTGTAGTGATTTCAAAGCTTCTGTATCCCTTGGTGAAGGAGCGAGGCAAATGCTAACTACAGGCACTTGGGATAGTTGCGGGCAACTGGTTGCTCAAGTTAACCAAATTCGGGCAACAGCAGCTAAGCTCCCTTATCTTAATTGGAGCAGTTCGCTGACATAATCTAGACTAGAGGGGCAGAAATTGTTGACCGCAATGGTGCGTTAGCTTGCGCGTAACGCACCCTACAAACATAGGCTACAGGAGTTGTTGCCAAATAAAAAAAGCAACCGATTTACGATGTAGGGGCGAGTCGCCGTTTTGATATATTAGTGCCAACGACAAGATCCCTTGACTCGCCCTCGCCCTGCTTGTCGAGGGGCGGGTTTCGACTACGCTCAA
>DNXU01000081.1:2389-3364 GCA_003505715.1 Cyanobacteria bacterium UBA8803
ACAAGATCCCTTGACTCGCCCTCACCCTGATTGACTACGCCACCTTAATTGTCGGCTGTTCGTGTTCGACGACAAACACATTGGCGTAAAGGTTAGCCACAATTTGCTTACCTTCTAAGGTCAACTCTAAATAGCGCAATGATTCTTTGATGTAGGGATACACTCCATGCCAGTAAAACTTGGAATAATTCAGGCGTAGATCGCCTGGATTGCGATAACCCAAAGCTTTATTGACCCCCGTTTCTTCAAACTCATAGTACAACGCACTAATCTTCTTGAGATATCGCGGATCGCTGAGTTGACCAATTAAATCCGCTGCTCTCACCAAACCCGGAAGGTGAATTTTGTCTTGATGGTCTTCATCACAGGGTACTGGGAAACGAGTCAGTTCAATATTGTGCTTGATTTCTTCGGCATCAATCAAGAGGTTACCGCCAAAGCGCTCCTCAATAAACAGTTTGCCTCGGTCTACATGGTAGGGAGTCAAAGATGCATCCGTAGCGCCAGGGGGCAAGTTTACCATCGTGCCGTCTATCCCTGTAGCATACAACCCTTCACTAATGCGGTCTTGGCGGCAGACTCCTTTGACGTAGCCGATATCATGGCACAGTAAGGAGATAATCCCGTGCATCCAGTCTTCACAGGAAATACCGCCTTCACGAATATGCTTGCCTCTCAGAACTTCCTGCCCGACTAAAGTAACTAAGATGGTATGTTCGACATTGTGATAAAGGGCATCGCTATTGGCAATGTTTTCCAAGGCCATACTACCCGCCCAACCAATAATGTCTGCATAGTCAGACTTCCAGCCGCCGTAAGTGCGACGGTAACCGTCTTGAATCTTTTGGACAAAGTGGTCAATGAGTATTTGGGTGGCGTCAAACATGGAAGGTACTCTCAACGGGTTCAATCAGAGAATTTGAGTTTAGGGATGAGGGATGAGGGATGAGGGATGGGGGATGGGGGATGGGGGAT
>DNXU01000459.1:0-1509 GCA_003505715.1 Cyanobacteria bacterium UBA8803
ATCCTTCATCCCTAATTTCTTCAAAGGTGCTGTCATGGAAGCTCATTTAAAAACTACGGAATTTATCAATATCAATGACACGACGTTGCGGGATGGGGAACAAGCCGCAGGTGTTGCCTTTAATGTTGAAGAAAAAGTTGCTTTGGCCACGTTAATGGATGCTATTGGCATTCAGGAACTGGAAGTGGGTATCCCAGCAATGGGTAGCTCTGAAGCACAAGCTATTGGCGCGATCGCTAAGTTGGGTTTGCGTACTTCACTTATCGGTTGGAACCGGGCGGTACGTTCTGATATTGAAGCATCTCTTACCTGTGGTTTGAAACGGGTACATATTTCTGTCCCGGTTTCAGAGATTCAAATTGCCGCTAAGTTTAACGGTAATTGCCGTTTTGTCCTCGATCGGCTGCGGGATACGATTAGTTTTGCCGTCGATCGCGGTCTATTCGTAGCGGTAGGAGGGGAAGATTCTTCGAGAGCAGATGAAGCCTTCTTGCTAGAGGTCGCTCTTTCTGCTCAAGACTGGGGAGCTTCTCGCTTTCGGTTCTGTGATACAGTCGGCATTCTCGATCCTGCCACTACCTCCAGAAAAGTCAGTAACCTGGTCAGATGGCTGTCGATACCGATTGAAATGCACACCCATAACGATTTTGGGTTGGCAACGGCCAATGCTTTAGCTGGCATCCAGGCAGGAGCCTCATCGGTGAATACCACCGTTAATGGATTAGGGGAACGAGCGGGTAATGCTGCTCTTGAAGAAGTCGTTATGGCCCTGAAGCGGATTTATGGTATCGAGGTAGGAATTGAGACCCGTCGCTTGCGGGAGTTATCCGGAGTAGTGGCGGCTGCCTCTGGCTACACCGTTCCCCCTTGGAAAGCGATCGTTGGCGAGAATACCTTTGCCCATGAATCTGGCATTCACGCTCACGGTGTCTTGAAAAACCCCTTCACCTACGAACCCTTTGCACCTGAAGAGGTGGGATGGGAACGGCGTTTAGTTGTCGGCAAGCATTCCGGACGACATTTAGTGTCCAACGTCCTACAACAACACGGTGTCACTCTCACTGGTGAGGAAACTCAATGGGTTCTGGATGCCGTGCGGAATCTATCCATCCAGGTGAAACGAAGTTTAACCATCGAAGAATTACTGAATTTAGTATCCACAAAGAGAGTTGCCCATGGCGTTGGATGAATTAGAACTAGACCTTCCTCCTGCCTTTGAGATGGAGGAAAAAGTGCGGCTGCGCAAACTAATCCGTAACGACGGCACCTTTCCTGGCAGAGAGGTTGGGGAAGTGCTAGCCAAAAAAGGTGATATTGGCTATGTGATCGGCATCGGCACCTATTTACAGAGTTACTACATCTATGCGGTGCATTTCATCAACAGCGGCTTCATTATTGGTTGCCGAAAGAAAGAACTAGAAGTGATTGATTGAGCAAAGAGAGGCGAGACAATTAAAACCCATAATTTCTCCCCCCTCATCCCTCATCCCTCACACCCTCACACCCTCA
>DNXU01000459.1:1560-2859 GCA_003505715.1 Cyanobacteria bacterium UBA8803
CCCTCACACCCTCACACCCTCCCACCCTCACACCCTCACACCCTCACACCCTCATCCCTACTTTGGAGGAATTTTCCATGAAAGTGATGTTACGTCGTAGTTCAAGCGGGCAACTAATTGCCTACGTGGCGAAGAAAGATTTAGAAGAAGAAGTCGTCAAGCAAACCGTTAGTGATGAGGGAAAAGTTTTCACGCTAGCGAATGGCTGGGAGTTAGAGTTTTCTGGCTTAGAAGAACCTCTTAAACTACCTCAGACGTTTGAAGCTAAGCGACTTCAATAGGACTTAGAGCAATTGCCCCCCTAGCCCCCCAACCTTGGGGGGAAAGAACCTGGTAGAGACGTTCCGGTGGAACTTCAATAGGATTTAGAGTAATTGCGAGCCTTCTGCCCTAAGTCCTGGCTAATAAAGGTTTTGAGTGGAAAACCATACAGGTTAAAGCTCAAATTTGTAAATTTAGCAATCCTGAATGATTGATGAAATCAATTTCCAGTGCGGGTACAATGCTCCCACTGATCTGAATCCTGTTTCACCACTCGAATTGGATTGCTATATCCAGTTGATAGTTAATGGAGAGCCCCATGTTAAAAGCATCGGATATTATGACCAATGACGTAGCCAAAATTCGCGGTTCTGCAACTGTGGCTGAAGCCGTCAAACTGATGAAGTTTAAGAGTCTGCGGGCACTAATTGTAGATGTGCGCAACGCTCAAGATGCTTATGGCATTGTTACCCACACGGATGTGGTTAATAAGGTGGTTGCTTACGGGAAAGACCCTGAAAAAGTGCGCGTCTACGAAATTATGACCAAGCCTTGCATCGTGGTCAATCCTGACTTGGGCGTGGAATATGTGGCGCGGTTATTTGCCAATACAGGCATCCGGATCGCACCAGTTATCCATAGCAGCTTGCTTGGCATTATTTCAGATAGCGACATTCTCTATAAAGGTGATTTCCTAGAAAATCCCAAAGTACCCCTCCTCAAGCGAGAATTGGCACGAGCTATTGAAGAGGCTCAACTCGCCTGTTCTGTGAGTGGTGCTACGTCTCCTGAGTGCCTTGAGGCATGGGTGTTAGTCGATGAACTCGAAGCCGAAGCTGCCTATCAGGAAGGGACAAAACCCGTAGAAGAAACAGCCTTCCACCATTTTTGCACAGAGCATCCAGAGGTCTTGCATGTCCGTCATGACCAATTGGTAACGGCAGGCTGAGTTAGTTAGGGATGAGGGAGGAGGGATGAGGGATGAAAGAGGGGAAGAAATAATTCTCTTCTAGCCGTGGCAGGGCGGGTTTTGACTTA
>DNXU01000459.1:2953-7747 GCA_003505715.1 Cyanobacteria bacterium UBA8803
CCTCACTCCCTCACTCCCTCACCCCCTCACTCCCTCACCCCCTCACTCCCTCACTCCCTCTTAAAACAATGCATAATCAAGTATCATCATTCCAGCTGGAAGGACAATTCGTCGGCTTTCTTGGTAAACCTGGCGGTCAACTCAAATACTTGCGGATTTTGGTGGCACAGCAAGAGTTACGGATTAAGCTGGCTAAGGACTTGCGGAAAACTCTAGGGCAGGAATTAGTTCTTGGCGAACAGATTCAGGTCTTTGGAGAAAAGAAGTTCAAAGGTAATTTGAGTGAACACAAACTGAAAGCTTATCATGTCAATCGCCTAGACCCTAATTCATCTCCAAATACCTGCCTTTCCCAGGTGTTACCTTCTCCTAAATCTGGGAAAATTTTGCTGTGTCAAAAGTCCGATTGCCTGAAGCGCGGTGGGAAAAAACTCTATAACGCTGTCCAGCAAGCTTTATGCGGTCTGGGTTTAGAAGGTCATATCAAGATTGAGGCAACTAGCTGCCAGAAACGCTGCAAGCAGGCTCCTAATATGGTTTTGATGCCCGGTAAAGTTAAGTGTGGTCAGATTTCTGCCGATGCGATCGCCACTCTGATCGAGGAATACTATTTAAATCAACAACCCGCATTTCATCCTCACCCACCAGATAGTGTTAAGAACAATTAATCATTGTAAATAAGAGTTGCAAATATTTTGTAAAAATTACCAAAATCCTAGGTGAGCTTTGTAGCTAAAACTACAGCCGATTGATTGTTTTTCATAAATCATGAGAGGGTGAAAAAGATTTCTGGAGTATAGCCAAATTAGTAGATTATGAGGTTAAATTCAACTTAATAAATTATTTTCATAAATTATTATTTGAACTCCAAACCGCCATTCAACGCAGTTAGGGCAAGTAGTTTATATTTCTAACACAGAGATGCTCCTGAGGTGGAGCAATTTTTATTTAAATTAGCGAGACTACAGGAGTTGTGAAAGGTACTGAGGCTGAAAAGCGGGTCTCCTGATTATCTGGGGTAAAATGCATCTTATATTACATGGTAATCGGCAATAAATTCCTAACCAATAACCAATAACCAATAACCAATAACCAATAACCAATAACTAATGACCAATAACTAATGACCAGCTACTAGATTAACTTATAAACCCAGCTCTGGGAAAAACCAAAATGAATAGTCTTAACTTAGAGAAAGTCTATCCAACTCAAAAACGAAATCAGGACAAACTCCATACTGTGACAGACATCAATACTTATCGATGTGAAGTGAGTAAGTGTAATTGTAACGAAAAAAAGATTGAGTGTGAACTTCCTGAATGCGAAGAAGTTCAACAATCTTGGCTCGAAAGCAAAAATTACTATCAAACTCTAGTCCATCTCTCCCCAGTAGGTCTATTTCGCACGGATAGTCAAGGGAATTTTGTCGATGTTAATAAGCGTTGGTGCGAACTCACAGGACTGACTTCCAGCCAAGCAATGGGAGAGGGGTGGCAACAAACCATTTATCCCGACGATCGCGACCAAGTTCTGGCAGAGTGGGAACATGCCACCCAGCACAGCTTGCCCTTTAAACCTACTGAGTATCGTTTACAGCATCCCGATGGTATTACGATCTGGGTTTTGGTCCAGGCGATGGCTCAAACCAGAAGTGACGGCACACCCTTAGGTTATGTGGGAACCATCACTGATATCACTCAACACAAGCAAGCAGAGGAAAAACTGCGCTACCAAGCTTGGCATGACTCACTGACGGGGTTACCCAATCGGGCGCTCTTTCTCCAACGTCTGGAAGAAGCCATTGGACAATCAAAACGATCTAAGGGATTGTTTGCGGTTCTGTTCCTAGACTTGAATCGCTTCAAAGTAATCAACGACAGCTTGGGACATCTGCTGGGCGATCGCTTACTGTGTGAAGTTGCCTGCCGCCTTTTGACTTGTTTGCGATCGCACGATACCGTCGCCCGACTGGGAGGAGATGAATTCACGATTCTTTTAGAGGGCCTCCGGGATATTACGGACGTTTTCCAGGTTGGCGATCGCATTCAAAAGCAACTCGCCCAACCATTCTACCTGAACGAGCATGAAGTTTTCAGTAGTGCCAGTATTGGTATTGTCTTGTGCGGACAACCGGATGGGGAGAAGGGCATACAGGAGAATATAGGGGGAGAAACTGAGGATGCTCAACCGCTAATTGGACAGTTTCCTCAATGTCCCCTTCCCAATCCCATTACTTCCTATGACAAACCAGAGGATATCCTGCGGGCAGCGGATACGGCCATGTATCATGCCAAAAAGCACGAAGGGATTCTCCCCTATGCCGTGTTTAATTTGCAAATGTATGCCCAAGCGCTGGCTTTGTTGCAGTTGGAGAATGACCTCAGACGCGCTGTTGAAAGTTGCCGGGAATTCGTCCTACACTATCAGCCCATTGTTTCTCCCCAAACTGGGTGTATTACTGGTTTTGAAGCCTTAGTTCGCTGGCAGCACCCCACTAGGGGACTGGTATTTCCCAACGAATTTATTTCCTTAGCAGAAGAGACGGGATTGATCGTACCCTTGGGACAATACATTCTTTGGCAAGCCGCACGGCAATTACAGCGCTGGCAGTCAGAATTTGGGCGCGATCGTCCGCTGACGATGAGTGTCAATCTTTCTCCCAAGCAATTCTCCCACCCAGAACTGGTGAAACAAATTGGCCAGATTCTGCAAGAAGTTGGAATAGAGGGGAGGTGTTTGGATTTAGAGATTACCGAAAGTGCCCTCATGGAGAACCCGGAAGCCACAGCGAAAATGCTGGCCGAGTTAAGAGAACAGGGCATCCACCTTTCGATTGATGATTTTGGCACAGGTTACTCCTCCCTGTCTCACCTAGTCCGCTTTCCTCTGAATACCTTGAAGATTGACCGTTCTTTTATCAGGCAGATGAAGGAACATGAGGAGGATACTTCCATTGTTTGGGCGATCGTGCGGTTAGCTCACAATCTAGGGTTAGAGGTGGTTGCGGAAGGGGTGGAAACGGGATTTCAACTCGAGCAACTGAGGAAACTGCAATGTGAAAAAGCTCAAGGTTACTTTTTCTCAACTCCCTTGGATGCGGAAGCGGCAACGGCCCTGTTAGCTGAGTCAATTTGGCTGGAGGAACAAGCGAGTAAGCAAGTAGGCTTTGAACAGAACAGCTTGTCCCTCATCGGGGAAAATCTTCAGTCCCCCGTCTCTATGTCTCTAGAAAAGAAATTATTGAAGCTGGCACAACGGGAAAGGCTCCTCAAACGTCGCTTAGCCAGTCAAATTCGCAACTCTCTAGATTTCAATACAATTCTCCAAACCGCCATCAACGAAATTCGCCAGTTGATGCAGATCGAGTGCTGTCAGTTCTTGTGGTATCGCTCAGATGCAGAACCGCCCGCGTTTGAACCCGTTCGCCAAGTTTGCCAGTTAAAGAAAGTTTGCTCTGGTTGTCTACCCCCTCAAGTACCCACCATTACCATTTTGGGGGAAACGCTGCTGAAGAACCATCTGCTGCGTATTGATGATATTGTGACAGACCTAAATATCGATTCAACCAGCCGAGATGCCCTTCACTCTAAGGGTATCAAATCCCTACTGGCGATCCCAATTTACCCGAATTCTGGAGAAGTGGGCGTCATTGTCTGCGAGCACCGCAAGCGCCAACATACTTGGCAAGAGGATGAAGTGGAACTTCTCCAGGATATGGCCGAACAGTTAGCGATCGCGATCGACCATGCCAGACTTTACGAAAAAAGTCGCTTAGCAGCTGCTGTTGCCCATGCTCATGCTGCCGAAATGCAGCAAGCCCTGCAAGAACTCAAACAAACCCAAGCTCAACTCATTCAGAGCGAAAAAATGTCAAGTTTGGGCTTGCTGGTAGCTGGAGTAGCTCATGAAATCAATAATCCTGTTAACTTCATTCACGGTAATATCAGCTATGTTCGACAGTACACTCATGACTTACTGCGCCTGTTATGCCTGTACCAACAGCATTATCCCCAGCCTGCTGATGACATTCAACAGCTGAGTACCGCGCTTGATTTGGAATTTTTGAGCGAAGATTTGCCCAAGGCGATCTCTTCCATGGCAATGGGGGCAAGTCGAATTCAGCAAATTGTCCAAAGCTTGGGGAAATTCTCACGAGTGGATGGGGCAGAGATGAAACCTACCAACCTCCATGAGGGACTTGATAGTACCCTACTGATTTTACAGAACCGTCTCAAACCCAAGGCGGTTAGTGTAGCTGGGAAAGAAATTGTACATCCCGGTATTGAGGTGGTGAAAGAATACGGAGATTTGCCCTTGGTGGACTGCTATCCCGGACAACTCAATCAGGTGTTTATGAACATTCTCTGCAATGCCATCGACGCGATCGAAGAGTCCTTGGTACAGGGCAAAGGCAAGATCTGGATTCATACCGAAGCTACTCCCACTAATTGGGTCACCGTGCGAATTACGGACAATGGTCTGGGGATGAGCGAAACAGTCAGGAAACAAATCTTTGATCCTTTTTTTACCACCAAACCGGTGGGACAAGGCACCGGGCTGGGACTGTCCATCAGCTATCAAATTGTTGTGGACAAGCATCACGGCAAGCTTGAGTGTATCTCTGCTCCTGGCCAGGGCACCTCATTCCGGATTGAACTGCCCGTTTCGGCTGCCGTGCACGACCTCAATCAGCTACGGCTTATCTGCATTAGCTGTAGCGAGCAAAAAGACTGCCACATCAACTTTATGGAATGCGATCGCATCAAAGCAGCAGCGGTGAGGGGGTGAGGGAGT
>DNXU01000466.1:0-165 GCA_003505715.1 Cyanobacteria bacterium UBA8803
GGACTACACGGCAACCTCTGGCACTCTCACCTTCGCATCAGGGGAAACCAGCAAAACTATCACCGTGCCCATTATCGGTGACTTGCTCAATGAGGACAACGAAACCTTTACCGTCAACTTATCCAATCCGACTAATGCTACCATTGCCGATGGTCAGGGCGTTGG
>DNXU01000466.1:381-10591 GCA_003505715.1 Cyanobacteria bacterium UBA8803
TGGTCAGGGCGTTGGGACGATAATTGATAACGACGGTTTCAACTATGGCGAGGCTCTGCAAAAGTCCATCCTATTCTATGAAGCGCAGCGCTCTGGCGACCTCGCTGATACCAATCGCATCTCCTGGCGCGGCGATTCTGCCCTTAACGATGGTGCGGATGTAGGTGTTGACCTCACAGGTGGTTACTACGACGCTGGCGACTATGTCAAGTTCGGCTTCCCCATGGCGGGGGCAATGACTCTGCTGGGTTGGGGTGCCATTGAATACCGTAACGCTTACCAGCAAAGCGGCCAACTGCCCTACATTCTTGATGCTATTAAATGGGGCACGGATTACATCCTCAAAGCCCACGTTACAGATAGCAACGGTACTAAAGAGTTTTGGGCACAAGTGGGAGACGGTGACATTGACCATTCCTACTGGGGGCCGGCGGAAACTATGACCATGCCGCGACCGGCTTTCAAGATCGACCGTAATAATCCTGGTTCTGACTTAGCGGGTGAAGCCGCTGCTGCCCTCGCTGCCGCTTCCGTCCTATTTCGACCAACTGACAGCGCTCAAGCGGATCTGCTGCTACAAAACGCCGTCCAACTCTACGAGTTTGCCGATACCTATCGTGGCAAGTACTCCGACTCCATCCCCAATGCTGCCATTTTCTACAATTCCAGCAATTATAATGATGAATTGATCTGGGGTGCTGCTTGGCTACACAAGGCTATTGAAGCGACTGGCTCCACCGATACCAGCTATCTTCAGAAAGCTCAACAATACTACCAGCAGTCCTTCCCCTATAGCGTGAGTGGTTGGACTCACTCTTGGGATAACAAAGAACAAGGTGCTGCGGTTCTCCTTGCTCAGGAAACGGGTAACGCTCTCTACCGCACTCATGCTGAAAACTGGCTCAATGACTGGGTAGATGGTGGCTCCTATGTTACTCATAGTCCAGGGGGACAGGCGTGGCTGACCGAATGGGGTTCTCTGCGCTACAGCGCCAATACCGCCTTCCTCGCTAGCATCTACGCTGATACGGTAAATGACCCCAACGGTCGTTATTCTGCTTTTGCCGAGAGACAGATTGACTACATCCTAGGCGATAATCCCAATAACTTCAGTTACATGGTTGGTTTCGGCGATAACTACCCGCTGAGGCCCCATCACCGTGGTGCCCATGATGGTTCTTGGGCTGACTACAACAGCACTGCGCCAAACGACCACATTCTCTACGGTGCTATGGTTGGCGGTCCTGCTTTACCCAACGATATCGACTATGTGGATGACCGCACTAATTATATCTACAACGAAGTGAGTCTCGATTACAACGCTGGACTGACGGGGGCGCTAGCTCGGATGTACGGGGAATTTGGTGGGCAAGCGCTTGATAGCATTCCGGGAATTGCCCTCGGTACTGCAACGGCTTCGGTTACCTCAGAGTTTATTTCAGGGGCAACTCAAGTGATTTCGTAGCATGAGCCTTTTTTTAACGCAGAGTTAACCGCAGAGGACGCAAAGAAGAGAGGGTGCGCCACTCTTTGCGCTCTTTGCGTTAAAAAAAGTTTAGGGCTTACGCAAACGCCCCCCTAATACCAAATCCGCTGCCATTACCCCCTTTTAAATAAACCACGAAGACACAAAGGACACAAAGAAGAGGAAGAGTATAACCCCCCAAATCTGAGGGGAACAAGAAATTTCTCCCTCAGGATTGGGGGGTCGGGGGGCACAATGCGTAAGTCCTAAGTTCTAGGAATTATCGTTATTAATTCAATACCCAGTTAACCAGGGTACGAACTGGGAAGCCAGTTGCACCTGCATTATTACAGCCATCCTCTTTATCTGCCCAAACCGGACCGGCGATATCTAAATGAACCCAGGGTGTTTCCTTAACAAACTGTTTCAAGAAGAGGGCAGCAGTAATTGAACCTCCAGCCCGCGGCCCGGTATTCTTCATATCAGCAATAGGCGACTTCATCCCCTCAAAATATTTTTCTTCCATCGGCATCTGCCACAATTTTTCTCCGGCTGATTCTGAAGCGGCTTTGAGTTGAGTAGCTAAGGTATCATCTGTGCCCCACATACCAGCGATATCATTACCTAAGGCAATAACACAAGCACCTGTGAGCGTGGCTAAATCCACGATCGCATCGACTCCCAACTTTTCCGCAAACACCAGCGCATCAGCTAGCGTCAGCCGTCCTTCAGCATCAGTGTTGTTGACTTCAATCGTCTTACCATTGGAGGCAGTAAGAATATCTCCTGGGTGCATCGCTCGACCGCTAATCATATTTTCAGTTGCCGCGCTGATGAAGTGAACCTCTACATCTGGCTTCAACTGGCCGATGGCTTTGGCTGCTCCCAAGGTTGCTGCTGCACCGCCCATATCCATTTTCATGGTCTCAATGCCGCTACCTGCACCTTTGATATTCAAGCCGCCAGAGTCGAAAGTTAAACCTTTCCCCACTATGGCCACTTTGCGGTGCGGCGTCCCTTCCGGTTTGTAGGTGAGATGAATAAACTTGGGAGGCAATTCAGACGCTTTAGCCACACCCAAAAAAGCTCCCATCCCCAGTTTTTCACAATCTTCTTGTTCCAAGATTTCTACCGTCATACCGCATTGAGAAGCAATTTCCTGTGCAGTCTGAGCCAAACTCACTGGGGTGACGGTATTAGCAGGTGCTGCCACGAGTTCCCGTGCCAGAATTACACCATCAGCAATCATTTTAGTCCGATTGATTGCGGCTTCCTGGCCTCCAAGTCCCAGCAGTTCGACCTGTTCTAGCTTGGCTCCCTTGTCCTCTGGTTCCGACTTAAAGCGATTATCTACATGCAGGGTGAGGATAATGCCTTCAGCGATCGCTTGGGCTGTCCGTGCTGGATCGTCCTGGACTACTGGTAGACTAATTCCCAGCGTTTTAATTTTTTGTTGTTTGGCGCTGCGGGCGATCGCTGCCGTTGCACGACGCACAGTATCTAAATTTAGAGCCTCTGGTTTACCCAACCCCACCACCATAATTTTACGGATTGAGCTGCCGGCACCCACACGAGTTACAGCAATGCTGCCCGCGCTACCTTTAAATTCAGTTTCATCAATCAGTTCTTGGAGGGTTCCGGCCAGTTTCTCATTGAGTTGGGTCAGATCGCCAGTTAACTCTAGGGCATTTTCAAATAAGCCAACTGCCAAAGCATCACCACTCCAGTCTAACCGTGGTGTATCCGTGCCTCTAATTTCCATTCCTAGTTCGATCGATTATGATTATCCCACTCACCAGTATTGCATTGAGCATCAAGAATGGGGATGGGAATTTACCTTTCCCGTTTCTTTAAACACTCCAGCTCGCTGACATCAGCTCATCTGCCATCTCAAAGTTGGCCGTCACATTTTGAACATCGTCTAAGTCTTCCAGAGCATCCATTAATTTTAGGAGCGATCGCGCCACATCCGGATCGGTCACTTCCACCGTATTTCCCGGCATCCACCGTAACTCAGCATCGCGCACCTGCAAACCGTTGCCTTTTAAGATATTACTAAGGGTTTCCAAATTGCCGACCTCAGTAAATACAAGAGCTATCTCGCCCTCCTCTTCTTCCTCCATCAGCTCGTAAGTTTCTGCTCCCCCTTCCAAGGATGCTTCTAAAAGCTGGTCTTCTGATACTGGGCCAGCGAGCGTGACGACGCCTTTTTGTTGAAACATCCAGCTCACACAGCCTGTTTCACCCAGATTACCACCATTCTTAGTCAAAGCTGCCCGGAGGTCAGCAGCCGTGCGATTCCGATTATCGGTTAAGGCTTCAATCAGAATTGCCACCCCACTAGGACCATACCCCTCATAACGAATTTCTTCTAGGCGATCGCCCTCATTACCCAACTGCCCGGAACCTTTAGCGATCGCCCGTTCGATATTCTCATTGGGAATTCCGGCTGCTTTTGCCTTCTCAATAGCGGTGCGCAACCGAAAATTCCCTTCTGGGTTGGGAATACCGTGACGAGCTGCCACAATAATCTCTCGCGATAGCCGAGCAAATACTTTACCCTTAACCGCGTCAACTCTGGCTTTTTGGCGCTTAATGTTCGCCCATTTACTGTGTCCTGCCATAGCTTCAATTCGGAAGCACTCTAAAATACCGTTTCTTAGGGTAGCTTGGGACACACTGCAACTTCAACTTCATTTATTGGGACTCGGTGCAGTGAAGTTAACTTTAGAGAAAATTTCTATCAGGAACACTTAGAAGCTGAGAACCCCTCAGCTAAAAGAGAAAGGGAAACAGGGAATAGGGCAATGTCCTAACCTTAATGCGTAGTGCTATAATTCAAAACTGGCGCGACCAATCTTTCGGCCACCGTTCCACCACAACTTTAGTTTGAGTAAAAAATTCTACCGCATGTCGCCCCTGACCGTGTAAATCACCGTAAAAGCTATCTTTCCAACCGCTAAAGGGAAAAAACGCCATCGGTGCAGCAACTCCGATATTAATCCCAATATTCCCTGCCTCTGCTTCATAACGAAACTGTCGCGCTGCTGCCCCACTGCTAGTGAACAAACAAGCCATATTACCCCAATGATTACTATTGACTAAAGCGATCGCCTCCTCAATAGTTGCTAGGTGCATCAAACTTAATACCGGGCCGAAGATTTCCGTCTGGGCAACCGTGCTGTTAGGGTTGACATTTTGCAAGATAGTAGGTCGGATAAAATTGCCCTTTTCGTAACCCGGAATTTTGGCTTGGCGTCCGTCTATCAATAGAGTCGCCCCTTCATCTACACCCTGTTGAATCAACCCCTCAATCCGGGTTTGACTTTCACGGGTAATCACCGGCCCCATCTCCACCCCTTCATCCAACCCATAACCCACCACTTTAGTTTCAGCGGCAGTAGCGATCGCCTCAGTAAAAGTATGACGAGCTTCTCCTACTGTAACCGCTACAGAGGCCGCTAAACAGCGCTGTCCGGCACAACCAAAGGCGCTATCTGCGGCAATACGGGTGGTCATTTCCATATCTGCATCCGGCAGGACGATCAGAGGATTTTTCGCCCCTCCCTGACATTGCATCCGCTTACCAAATGCTGCGCCCTTACTATAAACGTACTGGGCTACGGGTGAAGAGCCAACAAAGCTAACTGCTCGAATCTGGGGGTGTTCTAGAATCGCGTCAACCACATCCTTGGCACCATTCACTAAATTAACTACTCCTTTAGGCAATCCTGTTGCCTCTAGTAACTCAAAGATGCGCTGCATCGTCAGGGGTACTTTTTCCGAGGGTTTGACAATACAGGTATTGCCTGTAGCGATCGCGTAGGGCAAAAACCAGAAGGGAATCATGCCAGGGAAATTGAATGGGGCAATAATAGCAGTTACCCCCAAAGGTTGGCGAATCATGATTTCGTCAATACCACGAGCCACATCTTCTAGGTTGTACCCCTGCATCAAAGTGGGAATGCCACAGGCAACTTCTACGTTTTCAATTGCTCGTTCTAACTCAGCTTTGGACTCAGCAAAGGTTTTACCGCACTCAATCGTAATCGTGCGGGCTAACTCCTCTAATTGTTGTTCCAGAAGAGATTTGAGTTTGAAGAGGTATTGCACCCTTGCCGTTGGTGGCGTGCGACGCCAACTCGTAAAAGCAGTCGCCGCAGCCACAGCCGCAAAGTCTACCTCACTCTTAGGAGATAAAGGCACTCGGGCAATATGTTGAGTTGTAGCTGGATTGACTACAGGAAGACATTGAGTAGCGTGGGAGACGTACCACTGCCCGTTGATGTAGTTGAGTAAGGGGGTTTGGAGATGCACCGCAATTGTGAGAAATTATTGTCTTTGTAAAAATGCTACTACTATTGATGCAACTGCTTTAACTAACTCCTCTGGTTGTACGGGTTTTGCTACGTGGCGCTGAAACCCGACGGTAAGTGCCTGTTTTTGATCGAATTCTCCGGCATAGGCAGTCAGGGCGATCGCGGGAATCTGTCCCCCTTGTTTAGGCGAGCGATTTCGCACTTGACGCATCAACATATAGCCATCCATCGCGGGCATTCCGATATCACTAATTAACACATCTGGGCTGAATCGATCTAAAACCGTCAGTGCTTCCAGTGCAGATGCTACCAGGGTCACCTCGGCTCCGTATTGCTCTAGAATAAACTTGGTTAGATATCGCATATCAGCCTCATCATCCACTACCAAAATCTTCACTCCGTTCAGGTTGATGACATCTGTATGGGAGTTGGTCTCTGGGGGTAGCTCTGAAGCTGGCAGAAGAGGAATTCTCACCATAAAGGTCGCTCCCAATCCTTCCCCTGGACTATCAACAGCAACAGTTCCGCCATGCAGTTCGGTTAAGTGACGGACAATTGCTAGCCCCAATCCCAACCCACCAAACTGACGGGTTATGGTGCCATCTTCTTGACGAAAATACTCAAACACATGGGGCAGGAACTCTTTAGTAATTCCTTTACCGTTATCCTTAACTTGAATTTGAGCTTGAGTGCCAATGTACTCTAATCGAATCTCAACTTTTCCTCCTACGGGAGTGAACTTAACCGCATTCGAGAACAAGTTCCAAACAATTTGCTGAAGGCGTGCCATGTCACCCGACACCTGCTTTATTTCAGCAGGAAACATAGTTTGAATCTCGATTTGTTTTGCTTCGACTGCTAATCCCACCGTCTCGATCGCTGCCTGAATTACCGTTACTAAGTTGACTGGATGCACGTTTAAGACCATCTTGCCGCGCAGAATGCGAGAGACATCCAGTAGATCCTCAATCAGTTGGGTTTGCAATTTGGCATTGCGTTCGATGGTGTCGAGGGCGCGTTGAGTGGTTTGCTCATCTAGTTTGCGGGTTTGCAGCAGTCTTGCCCAACCCAAAATCGGATTAAGTGGCGATCGCAACTCATGGGAGAGCACCGCTAAGAACTCATCTTTGATACGGTTAGCTCGTTCGGCTTGTTCCCTGGCAGCTTGTTCTTGTTGCAGAATGCGATCGCGTTCCTGTGCGAGTTGTTTTTGGTCATCAATATCCGTTGCCGTGCCAAACCATTTGCTGATTTGTCCCCATTTATCCTTTAGCGGTATGGCTTGATGTAAATACCAGCGATACATCCCATCTTGCCGCTGCATTCGCCCTTCAGCTTGGTAGTAGGTGCCATTTTGTTGAGCCACCGCCCACTGCTGACTGAGAATGGGCACGTCCTCAGGATGGACAATGGCTTGCCAGCCTTCTATTTGTGCTTGAGCCAGGGTTAATCCTGTAAAGTCTACCCAACGTTGATTGACATCAAGTAGCATCCCTTCTGCATTGGCTGTCCACACCAATTGGGGAATAGATTCAACCAAATACCGATAGCGTTCTTCACTTTGGCGTAGGGCAGCTTCTGCTTGTTTGCGATCGGTAATGTCGAGTGCGGTGCCGAGGAACTCAACTAGGCGTCGGGTTATTCCCTCTCCTGCAAATTGCGCCTGCCCATTGGCTAACACCCACCGCTCAGTGCCATCATCCCACACGATACAGTAGTCAATCTCATAAGTACCCGAAGATGTAGAATCGAGTGCAGCTGCGATCGCACTTGCTACCCGCGCCCGATCATTTGAGTGGATGCGTTCCATCACTTTGGGCAGAGGCATCATTACCGCGTCCTCCGGTTCACCCCAGATCTGGCGCATTCGCTCGTCCAATTCTACAAGGTTTGTATTCGGGTCGTAACGCCAGGTGCCGAGCCGCCCTACTTTAATAGCGAGCCTGGTTTGCTGCTCGCTCTGACGTAGAGCCAACAAGGATTGCTGCCGTTCCGTGATGTCTTGGAATACCACCACAGCTGAGCTGATTTGCTCTTGAGTGTTGAAGATCGGACAGGAGTTGACATCAATCCAAATGCGTCTTCCATCTGGGTAATGCAGTTCCATCTCCTCATGGGAAATGATTTCCCCTGTATGGAGCGATCGCGCTAGTGGATACTCATCTGGGGCATAGGGTCGCCCATCGGTATGATAAGCCTGGAAGGGCACCCTTGGCTCGTAGTCCTCAAGTTGAGAATACAGCTCGTAAGAGTACTGAAAAATTTGGTCAACTCGTTCATTAGCAAGGATGAGGCTTCCTGAACCAGCATCAGCAATCATCACACCTTCAGGCATTTGCCGTAAGACTGCCTCAAACTGGGCGCGTTCATTTGCCAGAACTTGCAAAAGTCGCTCGCGTTCGGCTTCTGAGCGTTTGCGATCACTGATATCACTGACCAGACTGATGTATCCTTCCACAACGCCCTGGCTATTGATGTGGGGAATGTAGTCCGCACTGACATAGCGCGTGCCACCATCCCGGTAAGGAATCTGGCTCTCAAAGCTAACTCTTTGTCCGGAAAATGCCTGTTCCATGTAAGGAAGAACGGCTTTGTAAGCAGATTCACCCAGTACCTCGCGAACGTGTTTACCGATGACTGCGGTTGGGGATTGTCCAAACCATGCTTCATAGGTCTCATTTACAAAGCGATAGCGATGGTCTCGATCGAGATAAGCAATCAGAACGGGGACTGTGTTCGTAATCAGGCGCAACTCTTCGGCCTGACGTTGCAGCCTATTTGTTTGTTCGTTAATAGCTCTACACCCGGTTGCAAACACACCACCCACTCGATCCGTCTCATCCCAAATCGCGCTGTAAGACCAGGTGTAGAAATATCGTGCGGAATTATCAGCCGGAGGGATGGGAAACTGTTGATTTTCGCGCCGTAAGGGTTGCCCGGTTGTAAACACCTGCTCTACATCAGAGCGAATGTTATCCCAGTTTTCAGGCCAAGCGTTGTGCAGTGGCTGACCCAACGGAACTGAATAGTTGCTCTCTTTCAAAATGGAGGAGTAGGCATCGTTGTAGAACAAGATGCGATCCGCTCCCCAAATCAGAAACATGGGGCTGCAAGCATTAAGCAAGATGCTAAGAGCTGTTTTGAGGCTATGAGACCAGGTTTCGAGCGGACCAAGTAGTTTCTGCGACCAGTCATGAGAACAAATTAACGCTCGCATCTCGCCCTCACCTGTTATAGACATACATCAAGTTTAATAGGGTCTTGTATAGTGTCCGAATTGATTCGTGAAGACGAGATCCCCGACTTTTCTAAAAAGTCGAGGATCTGAACCGATTACTATATATACCTATGACTCTTAGGTAGTAATAAGCAGATCTTCATCTATCTCAAGGCAGAAATTAGCCAAATTTCCTACCCAAAGAGCTTCTTCATATCATGTCCGGTGCTAAAAGGTTCTGCACTAGAGTTAGGTTTGACATTGCCAGCGCCACCGATAGCCAGAGTAATTTGAAACTGAAGGTTTTGGTTGTTCTGACCGAGAGTTCTGATAGTCTTAACAAACCCCGCATAGGGAGAACTTACTGTGGAGAGTTCCCCCAACTGTTGGTCAATTTCCCCAAGTTTGGTGTTTAACTGAGCAATTTGAAACTCTCTGTCCCGCTGCTGCTGCAAGTATTCCTGCTCTTGTCGTGCCTGATTTTGCTGAAATTGATGTATCTCCTCAGTGCGTCTAGCTTTAGTCAGACTGTGCTGATATTCGTCGTAACTTCTCTTAGCTTTGGCACTCTGTAAATGGGATTGAGCTAGTTGCACATTAGCCCTAGCTTTCTCAACCTCATTCGTTAAAGATTTGAGTTGAGCATTTCGTTGCTCCTTAGCGTTTTGCAATTCAGCTGCGGCGTGGTTGTACTTAGCCTGCTGTTGGTCTCGTTCGCTAATTTTGCGATCAAGTACCACAGTTTCATGGGAAGTTACCTCTGGAGGCAGTCCCTTGAGCTTGGCGATCGCGTCCAACTTTCTCTGCTGCAAATCAACTTCCCGCTGTGCTGCGTCTGCCTTAGTTTTTTCCATCTCCAGGTTAACTTGCTGGGTGATGAAGGCCGACGTGGAGAGCGCCAGGTCATAATTCCGCTGCGCGTGCTGGAGTGCTAATTCAGCACCACTAATTTGGGCTTCTTCCTCTTTATAAGAGTTTGGCGGGAGTTCCTGAACCTCCGGCACTGGTAGGGGGTCAGGTGGGGGTAGCAGCTTGGTTTGCTCAATCTTAGACAAAGATAGCTGGACTTGTTCCCGTTGGCTGGAGAGTCTCGCCCGTTCTCGGTCTCGATCGGCCAAGACTTGTCCGACATTGACAGGATCGCCCTCCTTCACCAGGATACACGCAGCGTTCCTCCCCCTGCTTAAAGCAGGGGGAGGAACGCTGCGT
>DNXU01000355.1 GCA_003505715.1 Cyanobacteria bacterium UBA8803
ATCCCTCATCCCTCATCCCTATCAACGCATTGCCGTTGACTCGACCGTAACATGTTTGGTCAACCGGGCTTGTACCTGAGGATCGTACAGCCGCAAGTAATTCCAGTAGTTACCAAAAACCTGCTTGACATAATCCTTGGTTTCATCAAAGGGGATCGCTTCGACAAATTCATCTGGATCGGTAGAGCCTTTTTGTGCCAACCATTGACCGGTGTTTCCTTGACCAGCATTGTAACTGGCAATGGCAAGTAAAGAGTTATTCTTATAAGTCTGGTGAATTTGCTGGAGGAACCAAGTCCCTAGCTTGATGTTGTCATCTGGATTTTCTAAAGCATATTGCTTCAAATTGATATGTTTTGCCGCCCAAGCCCCTGTACTGGGCATCATCTGCATCAAGCCTACAGCGCCTGCTACAGAACGAATTTCCGGCTCAAATCGAGATTCCTGTCGAATGATGGCCGTTACCAGTAGGGGATTAAGGTTGCGCTCTTCGGAATAGGTCTCGATCGCCTCTCGAAAGGGTAAAGGATATAAAGCGTGCCAGTAAGCTGGTTGCTGCCGCAGTTTCTCGTATTCAGCTTTCTCTTGGGGATTCTCTCGATCCTCTAGACTGGCGATCGTGCTAATTCCTTTGAGGTAATCACCCCCAGCTATCCTGAGCAGGCCATCCGTAAACTGTTCGGCAACAGTCGGTTGCATCCGGTTGTGGAATTCCGCTTGCCATAGCATCCAAGCATCTTGGTCTTGGCCTAGCTGATAGAGTTCTTTAAGAGTTTCAGAACCAACGGGCAGCACGGGTCGTGTCGGTGGTAACACCAGTTGGGGATCGAGCTGACGTACTGTAGTAAAGTCTCCGACGTTCCAACCTAGCTGTACGGCAGAGCGCCAAGCATAATAAGATTGAGGATGATTGGCAATCACTTGCTCAAATGCCACTTTAGCCTCCTGCTTGTGCCCCAGTTTGTTAGCCCATTTCCCCGCCCAAAAACCTGCCTGACGGGCTAGGAGGCTTTGGGGGTTGTTAGTGGTAATGGCTTTTGCTGCTTGCCATGCTGTCTCTAAATCTCCCGTAGCGGCCTTAGCTTGAGCCACTTGCCAGCGATAAGTGGCAGCAGCTTCGGCGTTGCTGTACTGGCTGAGCAATAATTCGCGAGCCTTAGCCGCTGCTTGCTCGCTTTTAAGGCGATCGAGGGTTTCCGCTTTGGCTAAGAGCGCCTCAGCAGCTCGATCGGGATATTGGTCAATGACTTGGTCGAGGTAGGGGACTGCCTCAATATCAGGTTCGAGTTTAGCCAGCTGGAGTAAAGCATCAGGGGTTTCTTTAGCTTTAGGGAAGTCCTGCACCAACTTTTGATAAGCGCGTTTAGCGTCAAGTTCTTTCTCAGCGAGCTGGAGCGCTCTAGCAGATAGGTAGGCATGACGGGATGTGCGCTCGGCTTTGGCATAAGCAGCACTAGCTTGACCGTATTTCCGGTCTTGCCAGTAACCTTTGGCGATCGCTTCCCAATCCTGGGACTGGATGAGCGGCTTGTCGTTGTCCCCATTAGTGCGACCGTATTTACCAACCAACTGGTCTAATACAGCTGTAATTTCGGGCGCATCAAAGGCATACCGAGCCAAAAGCAACATCAGTTCCGGCTGTGCCGGCTCCTGTTTTTGTTTTTGCCTTGCTAATTCTAGGATGAGGGGATGAGAAGGATATTTGGCGATCGCTTTTTCCCAGTATTTTGGCTTTTCCGGTGAGAAGGCATAAAAGTGCTGAACTTTTCCTACCAAACCAGACTCCATAGCCGAGGCAGCAATAGTAGTTTCCCGGTACTTAGAATCCTTAGCTGAGAGAGCATAGAGGGCTTGGGCAGCTACTGGCTGACTGGTATACTTTTTTAACAAATGTTGCCAAGCTTCTAAAGCTTTATTTGTATTGCCTGTGAGTTCGTAAGCTTGGGCTCGTTTGAGAGCAACATAGCCAGCTAATACGGGATAGTCCCATTCCAGACCTTCTAACCAGCGCAGTGCCTTCTGCCCTTGCTGCTGTTCTATTAAATCAGCAGCTAATAGATAACGCGCTCGCGCCCGTTCTAACGGTTTATCGCCTCGGGCGATCGCTTCGAGTTGCGCTGTTCTCTTCGGTGCAGGTAGTGCAGCGAGTCTTAGAGCTGGGGTGTTGCCCCGAGCTGCGCTGGGTATGGAGTGATTGTTAAAGGATGGCAGGCGAATCGTTAATTGACCCAACAAACTATTATTCTTGGTTGCTAACAGGGTTCCTCCCATTAGCAGGGCGCACAGTCCTATCCCAGCCACCATTTTTAGTTGGGTTCTTTGTCGCTTGCGCCTTGATAGACTGTAGGGAGAGAAAATCTGACGTGACTTTTTCATAGAATCTCCTGGTGATGCACATCCTTATGAGATCTGAGCCGAGATCCGAGTCATGATGGCATAGCCTGGTTGGGTAAACACTTTTAACAAAAGGAATTGCTGTCGCTGAAAATACAAAACAATTGTAAAGGGCGTTAACGTTTAATTATAGGACGAACCTAAAAACTCTCGTTACCAAAAAACGAATGAACCGTTCCAAGATTGTTGCTATTATTACAGGTGCGATTTCTCTGATTCTCGCCATCGCCTACCTGATTCTTGTTCAGCTTTTGGATTTCCGAGGTGAGATGCTCCCAGCTCCAGTGAGTCAGGTAAAGCTCTTAATCCCTTGGATCTCTAACGGACTCTGACTCCAATTTGGCTGGCAGCTGTTGGCTGTCTCTTAACGGTTGAACGACCCGGGCGATCGCTTCGGTGACAAAGGCTTTGATAAACTCATCTCGGCGGCTGAGTTGGAACTGCCGTTGTACTACTTCAGTCATACCCCCATCCCCCCAATCTTGATCGTGACGGAAGTATTCAATAAAGCTCTTACCCGCAATTCGAGTCAGGTAAGCTGCTGTAACGCCTTGAATAGCTTTGCCCACTAGATAGGTGGCAATATTCAATTGCAGGGCAGTGGCGAGGAGTTCGATCGCTCCCTTGACAATTCCCAAACTGGCTAAAGTTTTGCCCAGAGATAGTGCCAGTTCCCGTCCCCGCTCCATATTAAGTTCGCAGCCGTAAATTCTGCCAATTTCTACCACCATTTGAGCATTCACGGCAGCAGTTGCGAGTAAATCCACTACAGGTAAAGGAGTTACCGAGATTACCCCTGCTCCAATCCATTGAAACCGTTCTACGGCCTTCTCCGCTTGCCGCCGACGCTGGTGATCGATCAGGCGGCGTGCTTCTTCTCCCAAGCGTTGAGATTGGAGCAGGATGTTATCGGCAACCAACTCTTCGCCCTCAGAGCGCAGCACAGCAGCAAGACGGCGGATTAAGGGCATGACATCGGGTTCTGGTTGGTAAGGTTCGCCAGTTTCTAAGGTAATCCCTTGGGGATTAGCAGCAATCGCTACTACATCCGAGGCGGCAATAAATCCCCGCACCCGCTGCCGCAATCTAGCCAGAATGATTTCTTTGTCGGCGTCGGCATAGAGATCTGTTTTATTGAGAACCAGGAGCGATCGCTTGCCAATTTCCGCTAATCGACGCAGTGGCTCGTATTCCGACTGTCGGAGGTCATTATCCACGACAAACAACAACAAATCGGCTTCTGTTGCCAACTGCCGCNNGCCAGTTGTTCGCGCTCGGTTCCTGCCACACCTGCCTCTAAAATTCCTGGTGTATCTGTAATCAGAATCTGGCGTTCTAATCCCTTAAGCTTCAGGCTATAAGTCTCCCCGGCTGCCGTCGTACCCATCGGCGCACCCACTTGACCCACCATCCTACCAATAAGAGCATTTACTAGAGAGGTTTTCCCAGCAGAACCGGTGCCAAATACCACTACCTGTAGTTCCCCACGAGCTAGGATAGCCTCAATCTCCCGCGAACGGCTCAACAGGGCTTGTCTTGCCACTTCATCCTGAATTTGTTTGACTTGCTGCCGAACAGCTTTGAGGGTTTCTGATGCAGCTTCAGTTTTCACTTGGGGTACTTTCGGGGGGAGAGGACGCCGCCTTGCACCCTTGTGATAGTTCCCGAACAGCCCCATATAGTAAGTAAAGGCAAAGATTAACAGCCCTAGCAGGGCAATCAGCAACAGGAGCAATAAATTAGCCAGCAGGGGAGCTGTAAAAGAAATTTGGATATAAAGTCGATGTAGGGAGGCAATCAGCCAAAGCATTAGCCCCAGAATGATGCTGAGACCAATAACGAGCGTCAGTAAGCGTGACAGGGGCATGAACGATAGGGGTTGGGGAATGGGGAATTCTACTTTCGCCGTTTAGAGGCGATCAACCCATTGTAGATTTTAGATTAGCGGGAGTGCCTCTCACCTGGGAAGCCTATACCAAAAGTCAACAGTCTAATTCCAAAACCTTTTGTAAAAGAAAAGCGAGTCCAAACTTATGAGCTTGTTTAACCAAATTCTCAGCGCTATCGAAAATCCCGATCAGCAAGGGAGTCCCAGCCAATTAGGGAACATTTTTAATACAGTTCAGCAGTTGAGCAATAATAACAATGTCGATCCCTCAACCATACAATCGGTATTATCGATCGTCGGTAAGTATGCTCGCCCTGCTTTGCAACAAAAGCGAGAAACTGAAGGGATGCAGGAGACTCAATCCTTTGTCAATCAATTTAGCGGCACTCAACCTAGCTCTCAAGCCGTAAACTTGCTCTTCAGTGCGCCTCAGCTCCAGCAGATTATTCAGGAAATTGAACAGCGGACGGGACTAGATGCCGGGATGATTCAAGCCATGTTGCCAACCCTGGTTCCCCTAGTGTTGAATTTTCTGCAAACGGGTACAGATACTCACAACCCCCAAGGTTCAAATTCTGTTCTCAATGCCTTCTTAGATACTGATGGGGATGGAGATGTAGATATTGCTGACGCCATGCAGATGGCATCCCGTTATATGAATCCTTGAGCAAATCCACCTGAATCGCGAGGGGCT
>DNXU01000352.1:0-711 GCA_003505715.1 Cyanobacteria bacterium UBA8803
TCCCTCATCCCTCATCCCCTAACTAACTCCTACAGGAGTGCGTGCTGCTGCTACAGGTTTTCTATCAATGACTTGGTCGATTAAACCATAGTCTTTCGCTTCCTGGGCTGACATAAAGAAGTCCCGTTCTGTATCTTCCTCAATACGATCGAGGGGTTGACCAGTGTGTTCGGCTAAGAGCTTGTTGAGCTGTCTCTTGTGATAGAGTATTTCTTTAGCCTGAATTTCAATATCAGTTGCCTGTCCTTGAGCACCACCTAGAGGTTGGTGAATCATAATTCTCGAATGCGGTAGGCTCATCCGCTTACCCTTAGCACCAGCACTGAGCAGGAAAGCGCCCATGCTAGCGGCAAGTCCTACACATATTGTAGAAACATCCGGGCGGACTTGATTCATCGTGTCATAAATGCCCATGCCCGCTGTCACAGAACCTCCTGGTGAGTTGATATAGAGGTAGATGTCTTTTTCAGGATCTTCAGCTTCTAAAAACAAAAGCTGAGCAACAATGACGTTAGCCAGGTCAGAATCAACTTGTTGTCCCAGAAAGACGATACGTTCCCGCAACAAACGGGAGTAGATGTCAAAGGCGCGTTCGCCACGACCAGATTGTTCTATAACGGTTGGAATCATCTCGTGAGCTTAAGCTGTTATTTCTTTTGATTGTATTGTAGCGAGTAGCACTATTGCCTGTAGGGATGAGGGATGAGGGAT
>DNXU01000352.1:771-11035 GCA_003505715.1 Cyanobacteria bacterium UBA8803
GGGTGAGGGAGTGAGGGGGTGAATTGTTTTGATCCTTTATTGTGCGCGATCGCCTATGGCGTCTAGCTTGAAAAAACTATTTCCTCCTGAACTTCTCTATCCTTGTATTCATGCCTTATTGGTGTACTCAGTTTATGAGCGACTACTAACATGGCTAAGGGAGCATCCCATTTTTGCAGAAATACTCTCACAGCAAGCTGCGTTCAAAAATAGCCAACTTCTCTCCCCCAGCTTCCCCAGATCCCCATGGTTGATGGTTCATGGGTTAAGCAATGAACTAAGAAATATGAACTAAAAACCTCTTGTCGTAGTTTAAACTGGTAGTCTTGACAGGAATTCTATTAATAGGTTTATCTGGGAACATCTACTTCTCAATATGATTCGATAGCAATAGATTAAGTGGTGTGAGGCTTGCTTATGCGTTTTTCTAGCCTTGCTGTTTGTACCTTAACAGCTTTTGTAGCTGGAGGGTTGACAGCTCAAGCCGTTGAGCGGCAAAATCCTGAAGGCTCTGTCGTCATAACTGTGACTGCCGAGCCTCCCATTATTCCCTCTACTGTCACTTCTCAGGCCAGTGAATCGGGATCTAAAATGGCAGCTTTAGAAGAACAATTGTTCTTAGAAAATTCTGCTGTAGGCTCCAGACAAAACAATAGTTCTGAGTCGGCGTCATCCCCTGGCAATTCTCAAAAGTTGGCTTTAGAAGAACAACTGTTCTTACAGAATGTGGCTAGAGACTCCAGGCCAAATAAGCCTTCTGGTTTAGCATCTTCTGCTGGAGAGATCCAAGCTTTGGAAGAGGCTCAAGTCAATAACCCGGTAAAAACCTTCCCCCAAATTAATTCAGCAGCAATTTCCCAGCCAGAAACAATCCAGGCTGAGCATACCCAGAAAGAATTATTCACCACAGATACCCCTCTAACTCAATCCCAGGTATCCTTATTAGACAAGCGCAATCAGACAGAGGTAATGCGTCAGACACCATTACCCTCTCAGTCATCTACTGCTAACGCCCATCAGTTGGTTGCACAGACCCAACCTCAAACAAATATAACCTGCGCTTTGCCAAGAGCCGAAAACTCTGAATCAGCAGGAGATTCAGCTAGTTTTCAGGTTGCTCAAGGGGGAGGAGTTCGACGCTGTCCTCGTCCCCAACCTATTACACCTTTGGTGGTGCCAGAACCCTTTGAAGAATTTGGTGCTTCACCAGCCTTAAGCATCTATATTCCGGTGGGATACGGTGCGGATAGAAACACGGTATTTCTCAACGGCAACTATCAAGCCACTGTGCGCGAAGATGAAGGTTCTGTGGGTGCTGCGGCTTTGGGAATTGGTGTTGGTAATGCCGATAAAGCTGTGGGCTTGGAACTATCCTATGCTTTGGAAACCACCGATGACGAGTTCGGTGAAGGTGGCTTTAATGCCAAGCTGCATCGTCGATTTGGTCAAGATGTGTCAGCCGCATTAGGTTGGAATGGTTTCCTCAATATTGGGCGCAACGACTTTGAACAATCCAAATACGGGGTTATTACCAAAGTATTCCGCACCCAAGACTCTTTAGACAAGTTCTTCAGTCGCGTTGCTTTCACTGTCGGTGTTGGCGACGGACAGTTCCGCTCTAATGGTGCCGTTGATGATGGTGACAACAATATCAACGTCTTTGGTAACGTAGCAATCCGCGTAGCTCGACCGATAAGTTTTATTACAGAATGGACGGGACAGGATTTAGCCTTGGGCCTTTCTATTGCTCCCTTCAAAAACTTTCCCTTGGTCATTACCCCAGCCGTGCGTGACTTAGCAGGTGCTGGCGACGGAGCGCGATTTGTCATCGGTGCTGGAACGGCATTTCGATTTTAAGGAGGAGGAGAGAAAATGCGCAGAGTTCATCACTGGAGTTGGATGGTTGGCTTATCGATCGCAACCATTAGCCTAACTACAGCTGCGGCTAAAGCAGACAGTAGCTTTTCTGATATTACGGGCACCAATATTTGGAACAATACAGCACCCGTCTTTGAAACCGATGGCACCTTAGACCCAGATTTTATTGCCAGGGTGAATCAACTCAATCAAGAAGCCGAACAAGCCTTTCAAAGCTGCAATGCTGCGATCGCTCAAGCCGAGCAAAATGTCCCCACCACCCGCAGATATGCCCGACAGCCTGGAAGCGACACCGTTGCCGTGCCCGTAGCCTGTCGGCAGCTAGAGGAGTTAAGGGCAGAAGCAGAGTCCTTGAGAGCGATCGTGGAAGAAGCCACAAGCTCTAGGTCAAATCCCGCCTTCCTAACTTGGTAGTTAGTTGTTGGTTATTTGTTGTTGGTTGTTGGTTGTTGGTAGTTAGTTGTTAGTTGTTGGTTGTTGGTAGTTAGTTGTTAGTTGTTAGTTGTTGGCTGTTGGTTGTTGGTTGTTAGTTGTTAGTTGTTGGTTGTTGGCTGTTGGTTGTTGGTTGTTGGTTGTTGGTTGTTGGTTGTTGGTTGTTAGTTGTTGGTTGTTAGTTGTTGGTNNAACAAATAACAAACAACAAATAACAAACAACAAACAACAAACAACAAACAACAAACAACAAACAACAAACAACAAACAACAAACTTACTCTATTCCCTAGATATATCGAACAATGAGAAATAATAACAAGCATGGGCGCGATCGCGCCTCTCAAATGCAGTGGCTGCTAGGAGCTGTGGCAGCAGGAGTGATGGGTTCCTTAACTACCCCGGTTCAAGCCCAGGAAGCCTTGGGGAACCAAGTTATTCAGTTTCCTGTGGATACTACTGTCGAATTTGAATTCCTACAGTCCCACGGTTCTTACTTAGCAACTCTTGGTGTCAGAAACGAAACTACGGGTGAAGAGTCCGTATTGTTTAGGGAAGTGAAACCCTATGACGCTTTCGGAATGGGACAAACCCAATCCTCCTCTCGTGGTCGGGATGACCTCGGATCGCGAACGGATTTTGTCGGAACGGTTGACGGAGGAACAGTCTCCAATCGGTTGAGCGAATTTACTTTCAAAGCCAATAACCGATATGTTTTCTTCCTAGAATCGGTTAGTCCCACGGGTCAAACTCGTCGTGGTGTGTTATCGACCCAAAACTTTGCCAGATTCTTCGGGAGTTTAGACAGTGGCAGGCAGGGTGACATTACAGGCAACCGTATTTCCTGGGAGGATGGAGGGCAAGTCGAAGTTGGCAACGATGGCGACTACGACGATTTCGTGATTGAGGCTGGAGGTTATTTAATCGATGTGAATTGTCCACCAATCCAGTAAGTAATTGGAACCAGTGATATTTAGATCTTTTCTTTTTTGATATTGTTTGTAGTAACCACTTCAGGGGGCGCTTGTCGCCCCCTGAAAGTAACCACTAAAGTGGTTACTACGAACCTGCTCGATCGCAAGCTGTTTTTGGGTATCGCGATCGCAGATCGCCTTAATTTGGGCTTGTTGTTCTGGTGCCAACTGCTCAAAAACTTGCTCTATTTCTTCATAGGTATAGTCAACAATTAAGGCGTGTATTTCACCTAGAGTCTGTATTGCTTGCAGGGCAGAGCTAAGTTTGGCGATTTGATTTTCTAGATTCAATGGCTCATCACCTTGGTACAGCTTCAACTTAGCTTATTATAAACTATAGAATCTGGCCGATCTTGGGGCACAGGAATTGTAACTGTAAATGTTGTCCCTACCTCTACTTCACTCTCTACAGTCACCGTACCCTTGTGTAGCTCAACACATTTTTTAACAATAGTTAGTCCAAGTCCAGTGCCAGAGATAGTGCCAACATTACTACTACGGTAGAAGGCATCAAATAACTTTACTTGGTCTTTGGTGGGAATGCCAATCCCTTCATCTTGGATGCGGAAGCTTACAGCATCTTTGCTCAACAGTAGGTCAAACTGGATATTCCCGCCGTCAGGCGAGTACTTGATCGCATTAGAGAGCAAATTGGTAAGAAATTGCCGCAGCAGTTTTTCATCCATATATACCGAGCAGCAGCCAGCTTGGCTGTTAAAATTAATATAGTGCTGGCTGTTTATGGTAAGTTGTAATTCTTCTACTAATTCCCGGCAAAAGACCACCAAATCTAAAGGGCTAGGTTTGAATTCCAGTTTCCCTACTTCAGCCTTATTGATCAGCAACACATCGCTGATAAGTTGAGTCATGTGGTGAACTGTATTTTGAATTCGCTGGAAATGGCGCTTCTTTTTATCGATAGGCCATTTCTGACTGTAGTGTTCTAGTAATTCCGCTGACGATAGGATGGTAGTGAGTGGGGTGCGGTACTCGTGAGAAACCACCGAAATAATGTTAGATTTGAGTTCGCTAAGTTCTTTTTCTTTAATTAACGCATTGCGGAGTTCCTCTTCTAAGTGCTGGCGCTGGGCAATTTCCCGTTGCAGGTACTGGTTTTTCTGTTTTAACTCTTCAACTTGTTCGGCAACTCGGTGTTCTAGTTCTTCATTAAGCCGTTGTAACTGCTCTTCGCTTTGACGCAGCTTTTTCTGTGTCTGAGCCCGTTCAATTGCATGGAAAATAGCACGAATTAGCAATTCAGTATCAATCTTGCCCTTGATTAGATAGTCTTGTGCCCCCTGCCGTAAGGCTTCCATGGCAGTGACTTTATCATTGAGACCTGTAAGTACCACAATTGGTAAATCCGGTACTGTTTCATGGGTTTGGGCAACCGTAGATAGCCCCTGTTTATCCGGTAGTGAGAGGTCGAGAAGAATTACATCAAAGGGAGCTGCGCTCAAAGTAGAAATTGCTTCTTGAAAGAGTTGAACGTGAACGAGCGACCATTGAGTTGTGTCAGCTGCGGCGAGAATTTCTTGCAGCAGGTCAGCATCAGCTATGTTATCCTCTACCAGCAGGATTTTGATAGGGGTACAGTACATATTTGCTACTCTGAGGGCAGTTTGACAACGTCTAACCAGAATAATTGAATCAGTTTAATTACGAACATGAAACGCTCCAGGTTAATCGGTTTGCTAACATAGCAGTTACCGTTAAGGTCGTAGGTTTTTAGAATATCTCGCTCAGCTTCTGAGGTAGTAAGAACGATGGTAGGAATGCGTTTGAGCTGTGCGTCGGCCTTAATTTCTGCCAGTACTTCAAGACCATTTTTTTTAGGCAAGTTGAGGTCAAGCAAAATTAAATCTGGACGGTTAGCCCCACCATATTTGCCCTGGCGGTGGAGAAAAGCCATCGCTTCTACCCCATCTTCAACCCAGTGCAACTTATTGATAATTCTGGCATTGCTAAGAGCTTCTTCAGTTAGATCTGCATCGCTGGGAGAGTCTTCTATCAACAGAATCTCGATGGGTTTAATTATAGTATCGCTATTCATGGGGTTTTATAAACTTAAATTTTCTCCAGATCCCCGCCTCTACGTGTCTTTGCGTCTATCTCAACTACTAGGTTTGAACCCAACTCGGTATCACTCCCTCACCCTATTTTCAATTACCTATTTTTCACAGGCGATAGTAAAGTAAAAAGTTGTACCTGCTCCTACCTCAGACTCCAACCAAATGCGCCCTCTATGACGTTCAGCAATCTTTTTACAAACTGCCAGACCAATACCAGTGCCGGGATACTCCCTACGAGGATGCAGGCGCTGGAAAATTGTGAAGATGCGCTCAAAATGCTCTGGAGCAATACCAATGCCATTGTCGCGGACGGAAAACACCCATTCCTTGCCCATTTGCGCTGCTGAAATATGCACCTGTGGTGGCTCCTCACGATGAAACTTAATGGCATTGCTAAGGAGATTTTGAAACAACTGAATCAGTTGCGTATAATCTCCCATTACCATGGGCAAGGAGTCATAGGTAATTATTGCTTGCTTCTGTGCGATCGCAACGTTTAAATTATCCATTACCCGAGCCAGTACAACTTCCATCTTGGTCGGCTGCAATGGTTTTCCTCGTGCCCCCACCCGCGAAAACTCCAACAAGTCGTTAATCAATTGCTGCATCCGAGTAGCGCCATCTACAATGTAATGGATATACTTATCGGCTTTGGCGTCGAGATTGCCCTGGTATTTCTGTGCCAAGAGTTGAGTGTAGCTGTTCACCGCTCGCAGTGGTTCTTGTAAGTCGTGGGAGGCAACATAGGCAAACTGTTCTAGTTCGGAATTTGATTGCCATAATTCCTCATTCAGCCGCTTCAGCTGCTGGGCATTTTGGGATAATGCTACCTCTGCTTGCTTGCGCTCGCTAACGTCTTGTATTTGCGATCGAATCGAGAGCAGATTGCCAAACTCATCAAAGAGGACGGAGTTGTACCATTCGCAATCTACCACTGAACCATCCTTCTTAAAATTGCGATTGTGGCTGATATTACGGGATTCCTTACCCTCAATCAACCGCGCCATAACCCGATTTACAGCCTCGATATCTTCCTCATAAACGAATTGCCAGTCTTCCGGACGCTTGCCCATAACTTCCTGGGCCTTCCAGCCAAAGATTTTTTCTGCCTGTTGCGACCAATACTGTAGCCGGAACTCATTATCCCATTCCACCACCGCCAGAGGAGAGTTCTCCACATGAAATCTCAGGCGTTGATGGGCTTCTTGCAACGCTTTTGTCTGTTGTTGCAGCATCACTTCTGAGAGTTTGCGATCGGTGATATCTATCCAAGACCCTACCATTTCTACAGGATTTCCAGAATCATCCCTGACTAGCTTAAGTTCGTCTTGTATCCACCGATATTGTCCGTTTTTATGTTGAAAGCGGTATTCATGAACGTGATGTCCACGCTCAAATAGTCTGGGTAGATTGGCAAAGACGCGAGGAGCGTCTTGAGGGTGAATGCGACTGGAAAAAAAATGCTCATCTGCTAAAAATTCCCAGGCTGAGTAACCCAGGACGGCAGCAGCATTCTCGCTGACAAAGGTAAAGCTGTAATTGATAGAAATCTTGCAGCTATAAAGTATGGCTGGGCTATGGGAGATTAAATAGTGCAGCCGTTCTAGCTTGATCGATTGTCCCTCAATCCCTGCCCCAACTTTTGGTTTCCAGTTGGTGCTGACTTCCCTGGCAACAGCATAGTTCCATCCCTCCTCACCGTGGCACCACCAACTCCAGGATAGCCACCGATAGCTGCCGTCTCGGTGGCGGTAGCGATTTTTAAAGTAGAAAGGTTCTGGCGAAACCTTTCTAGTCGCTAATACCCTAAGGGTGGCTTCTACATCCTCTGGATGCACCAATTCAATCCAAAGGCACGATCGCAAGGCTTCGGGTGTCCAGTTCAACAAACTTTGCCAAGCAGGGTTGAGTTGCCCGAAAGTGCCGTCAGGCTCAATAATACAAAAGAGGTCTGGCGACTGGTTGAACAAGGTTTGCAGGTGAGTATCCACTCGAACTGGCAGTGAGGGAACTAGCTTGTGCTGCACGGGATAGCCCATCATAATTATGAGTTAAGGTGAATCCGTTCCCTTATTTTCACCACTCGTGCCGCCAAATGTTGACCGGGAAAGCACTCAATTGTCCAAAGGTTACGCTCCACCTTTCCGTGAAATTACTAGTAAGGAGAGGGAGGAGGGAGAGGGTATAGAAATTTTGAGTACCAGTTCCTGAATTGTCACACCTAATTTACCTGCAACCTACTGAGTTCAATAAGATTGACCCTGCCCTACAGAGTCACTTTAGTAAGTTGCATAGTTTTGTCTTTCAGACTAATTCAAGCTGCCTACGGTGGAAGTATCAATCATTGAGGCAAAACCAATGGAAGCCGTTGTTATTTTTAGTCTTATTGGCATAATCGCTCTGCTTGAAGCTTTAACTCGATTGAATTGATCCGAGCCGGATAATTGCTGATCATGTCAAACACACTCTGAGGCTAGAGCTATTAGACTGCATAAGTGAAATTAGCTCGGAGATATGAGCGATCACGGTAAAGAGGTTGGCAATAGATATTAACCACAGACTATCACCTCTGTAATGGCTAACCTCAAGGAGGTTAAATATGTTGCACTGCAATGAAAAGGAACATAAGTTTGTCAAAATCGTCTACGCTAAGGTCAAGTTGAATGGGAAAGAAGAACTTATTCCACTCAGACTTTATAGCGACGGCTTTCTCGAACCTAATCAGTAAAACAATTAGGGAATAGGGAATGAGGAATAGGGCAATAGAATATTTGACAAATCATCTACTCTCCCTATAGCAGTTCTCATCTGGGTAAAATACATTAATTCATCCCTCATCCCTCATCCCCCCATAGATGAGGCCAGTATCATCCTCTGTATCTGTTGTGTTAGAGCAACCAGATGTTGAACGAACTCTTGCCGACTTAAAGGTTTATCCCCTCGGAACGTGCTGTCAGGGTAGCACAGGGGCATAGCATAACGTTCGGCCATTTCCTGAAGGGCTTCAAAATAAACCCGATCGGGGGATACATCGGTCACTTTATCGATTGATGTTACGCTGATAAATTCACTTTCACTGGAAGGTTGGATTGATACCAAATGTTGTTCTAACTGTGTCAGCCTTTCCATCCCCTCAAGCGGCACGTCCATAACTGCTGGTTTAGTTGAGGTTTGAATTTCAGACTGCTGACTTTCTAGCATCTCCAACCGTTTGGTCAGCTCCTTAATTACTGAGTTCTGCTGTTCCAGCAGCCCTAACTTTGTACTCATATCCGCTTCTAACTCATCAATTCGAGTTTGTTGAGCTTCATCTTTTTGGTTGACTTTGAGGTTATTTAGTTGATGCTCTAGTTGGTCAATCCGACTTTGCTGAAGTTCTATAGTTTTGTCAGCTTGCAGTTGACTGACTTGAAACTCTAGCTGCTCAATTCTGGCTTGCTGGGCAGCTAGTTTTTTATCGTCTTGAAATAAACGTTTGAATAGTCTAAACATCGTTCTAAAATTAGAAACTTACGCTCAAGGGAGCGACCCTATATAAAGTTTTGTAAAGCTAATTTGCACTTGATTAGGGTTTTTCCCTCGAAGGGATTTTACTATGGTCGCAGCCGAAGGGCAACTTATCTTGCTGAGGTATAAACGCAGGAATTTTAGTAGAGACGTTCTGCCGGAACGTCTCTACCAGGTTTGGCGATCGCTACCGCAACCCCTCAAATTGAGAAATCAGCCATTCATACCAACTCTCTAACCCTACGCCCGTTGTAGCCGAAACCTGAAATATGCGAATCTGAGGATTGACTGTCCGGGCATATTCCAGGCAACGTTCTACATCAAACTGCACGTAGGGTAGCAGGTCAATCTTAGTCAGAATCATGATGTCGCTGGCGCGAAACATATGAGGGTATTTGATTGGTTTATCCTCACCCTCGGTGACTGAGAGAATCACCACTTTCGCCCGTTCACCCAAGTCAAATAAGGCGGGACAGACGAGATTTCCTACGTTTTCAATCATTACCACCGAGTTGAGAGGTGGGTTGAGTTCGGCACAACCCTTCTCTACCATAGCGGCTTCTAAATGGCAGCCAGTTCCCGTGTTAATTTGCACAACCTGGCAACCTGTCTCCTGAATTTTGCGGGCATCATTAGCCGTAGCTTGATCTCCCTCAATGACATAGATGGGTAATTTGTCCTTTAAATCCTTGATAGTACGGGTCAAAAGCGTGGTCTTACCCGCACCAGGAGAACTGACCAAATTTAGAGCCAGGATATTGCGCCCTTTGAACCAACCACGGTTTTGAGCGGCAATGAGGTTATTTTTTGCCAAGATATCCTGTTCTAGAGAGATGGTCGTACTATGTACCTGGGCATGGATTTGGGATGCCTCATGGCTGTGAGTGCCATAGTTATCATGAGCATGAGTATGGGTGATTACCGTACCATCCGGTAGGGTATGAGTATGATGATGTTCGCGATCGCCACCACCCATAGCAACCGCTGTACCTGTTTCTAGATTGGTAATGGTGGACTCGGCACCATCGGAACAACCACAAGTTAGGCACATAATTCCACCTCAATTTCTTTAATTTTCAGTTCTTGACCCGAAATTAGATCCAGTTCAACGCTACCGCACTCACAAATACCGAATGGTTGGTCGAGGGGAACCTCAGCACCGCATTGGCGGCAGCGTCCTAAACCAGGGATTTCGGCAATTTCTAGGCTAGCGCCTTCCAAAACCGTGCCTCGGCAGCAGACATCAAAACAAAAACGCACAGCATCAGGGATGACGGCAGCAAGTTGGCCAATTTCTAGCTTGACTCGTTGCACTCTGGCACCTTTCGCATGTTCGGCAACAGTATCGACAATATCTTGAGTAATTCCTAATTCGTGCATAGTTGTTGTTTGTTGTTTGTTG
>DNXU01000352.1:11110-13408 GCA_003505715.1 Cyanobacteria bacterium UBA8803
TTTGTTGTTTGTTGTTTGTTTTTCACATTTTGTGCAATTCTTAATAGAAGGGCGATTCTTTTTTTATGCAGAGGTACGCAGAGTTTTTTTGTAATATTCTAGGCTAACCAACAACCAACAACAAACAACCAATAACCAATTAACAAATTCTTGGTAGTTGGTCCCCGACTAGCATATCGACGATACGTTCGGCACCGAAGGCGGTTTTTAAGAAGACTAGTCCTGGCGGTGAGGCAGTGACTTCCCCGATAAGGCAGGCATCTTGTCCGGCAGGGTGCGATTTCATGGCGGATAGCACTGATTCAGAATGCGATCGCGGTACGATTACTACTAGCTTGCCTTCGTTAGCTAGATACAGGGGGTCTAAGCCTAGAATCTCACAAACCCCCTTCACCTCTTCCCGCACAGGGATAGAGTTGTCGTACAGGCGAATTCCTACTTCAGAACTTAGGGCAAATTCATTCAAAACTGTTGCTATACCCCCGCGAGTGGCATCTCGCATAGCGTGGACTTCCAGACAAACATTAAGGATGGCGTCAACTAAACCATTTAAAGGCTGACAGTCACTTTTTATTTCGGTAGAAAGGGCTAATTCCCCACGGGCGATTAAAATAGCAGCACCGTGATCTCCTAACTGACCGTTAATAATCACAACATCTCCAGGTTGGATATTTCCGGCAGAAACCGAAACTCCCGCAGGAATGACACCAATTCCTGCTGTATTGATAAATAGCTTATCCGCAGATCCGCGATGCACTACTTTGGTATCTCCGGTCACAATCTGCACCCCAGCTGCCTCAGCTGCTGCTTTCATACTCTGAATGACTCGCCGCAATGTTTCAATGGGCAGTCCTTCTTCTAGAATTACGCTACAACTCAGGTATAGTGGCTTAGCACCGCTGACTGCTAGATCGTTCACCGTGCCATTGACTGCTAATGCCCCAATGTCACTTCCTGGAAAAAATAAGGGATCGACAACGTAGGAATCGGTGGTAAATGCTAATCTGTCTCCCCGTGCCAATAGGGTTGCCAGACTTATACTCGCCTGATCCTCTAGTTGAGACAGGATGGGGTTATCAAAACTGCCCACAAAGATATCGTCAATCAAGTCCCGCATCGCCTTGCCACCGCTACCATGGGCTAAGGTGACGGTGGTATCCCGTACTTTACTCCGGCGGCGTCGTGCTTGTTCAATTTTTTGGAATAGGGGATGTGGTTGTATCATTTCTTATTACTCACCTATTCAACAGCTTCTAAACTTTAGCCTATCTAGGAAATAGGGAGACAGCCAAGGCAGAGAGAGAGGGGGGAGAATAGCGATTTTCATTCCTTTATTGTAGGTGACAGATCATGGGGTCTATCTCGAAAATAAGGAGACGAGGGGAGAGATAAATTTGACTCCCTCAACTTCTCTCCAATGTCAATACTCCGGCGGGCATATCAACCACAAGCCGCCGCTCTCTCAACCAAGGCAAACCTATAATATTTTCCCTGAATGTAGAGCCAGCAATAACCGGAATTGTGAACTCTTCTCCATCTAAAACTACTTTTCCTAGGTACGTTTCCAGAGTTGTTTCGCCCATTGCTGTTACTACATCCAATCTATCGATGAGTCTCCATCCTAGTGTTTCTAAGTCTTGGTCGTTAATTGCTAGAAACTCAGTTGATCCTGTATCTATTAATGCATTTACTGAGAAAATTTCTCCATCATCAGCAATCAAATCAATCTCAAAAAATAGCTGTCCAATGCTATCAAATT
The DNA here is from genome assembly GCA_003505715.1 of Cyanobacteria bacterium UBA8803. GTDB lineage: Bacteria > Cyanobacteriota > Cyanobacteriia > Cyanobacteriales > Coleofasciculaceae > UBA8803. The sequence goes on from DNXU01000352.1 coordinate 12,870, forward strand.
CACCTAGGATCATACTCGTCCACAAACTCCAGTCTCATTGAGACGGAAGGTGTAAAATAGAGCTTCTGGATGCTTATCAAGTGCTTTCAATAAAGCTGCCATTCGATCTCTATCTATAAAGTACTCTTCTGTATCCGGCTCGATGACGATAAACCAGTTATAGTAGTTCTCAATTAACTGAGGACGGAGCCGCTCAAAAATCGGGCGACAGCGCTGGCGAAAAGCTTGGATTTCTGCTTGCTTTTTGGCTTTCTCTTCTGGAGATAAAACTATTTCTGGAAAGATTCTGCCGCGTCGTGCTAAGCGTGTCGAATATACCTGATTCATATTGTTTCTACTATTAGTTGTAAAAATTTACTTCTGCCCTACTTGAAAGAGGGGGATTATAATTACCCAGTATAATATAGGGAGGTCTTGTTAATCTTCACCAATTATCAAACAGTACCACCCTACATGTCTGAATGAACTGATTTCTAAGACTTATACCCCAAAAATGTCAAATCTAGGTTTTAGGTAAGGACTTACGCAACTACCCTTCG
>DNXU01000352.1:13451-30094 GCA_003505715.1 Cyanobacteria bacterium UBA8803
AGGGTAAACCCCATATATAGCGGTCATGGCGCGGAGAGCTTTCGCATAACACACCCTACGAATAGAGGCTGTGCGTAAGTCCTAAGGTTTTAGCACGATGGCTATTCCACAACCCGACTCTCGTTAGTTAGGCGTAAGTCCTGTTAGGCATTCACTTATCAGCTCTTCGCCAAAGACTTTTTGTTCCCGCTTTTTTTCGAGGTTTTAGGAGAAAGCAACATTGTCATTTTGTTACCTTCTCTTTTTGGGGATTGCTCAAGCTCAGCAGTTTCCTGCAAATCAACTGACATGCGCTTGAGTAGTGCTTCAGCTAGGTCGCTGTGTTGAATTTCCCGGCCTTTGAGCAGAATGGTTGCTTTAACTTTATCTCCACTCTTGAGAAAACGTCCAGCTTGATTGACACGCACCTGATAGTCATGTTCTGCAATGTTATAGCTCATCTTGACTTCCTTAACAACAGTGGGTCGCGCCTTGCCAATGTTTTTAGACTGCTGGTACTTCCATTTGTCATAGTCCATTACACGGCAGACTGGCACCTCTCCCTTGTCATTAACTAGCACCAGATCCAGTTCTTTTTCCTCTGCTATTCGCAAAGCATCCCGAGAAGACATAATCCCTAGTTGGGTTCCGTCTGTATCAATGACCCGAATTTCCGGGAAGCGAATGCGTTCGTTGATAATGGGTAAGTCGCGATTTTGTTTTTTTTGTTCGATGAGCATGAACGACTGTAAAAACTGAGCTTAGGAAACTTAGGAATCGTTCGAGTTCTAGCCAGTCTCCATTTGGCTTGCTTAACTCAAGCTGATTAACCCTTTAGTGGGAGGGTTTGGCTGACATTAAGCAGGCAAATTTAATAATGAGCAGCCTAGCACTGATTTTTCCTAATTTAATTATATGCATATTACCCCAGCCTACCAGCTCTAACCATACATTTCTTAGCGTTATTATGCTCTCCTGAATTAGGGGCAGCTGGAGAGATGGGGTACTTTAACAACCCTAGAGAGGCGTCCGTACTTGTAATAGGCCGCACAAGCCCCTTCAGACGATACCATGCAAGTTCCAATCGGATTTTCGGGAGTGCAGGCCGTGCCAAATACCTTGCATTGCCAAGGTTTCAAAACGCCCTTGAGAATTTCCCCACACTGGCAGGCTTTATGGTCAGCTACATTGAGATTGGGAAGGGTAAATTTAACTTCAGCATCAAACCGAGCATACTCTGGACGTAGCTTAAACCCGGAATTAGGAATATCACCCAGCCCGCGCCATTCAAAATCCTCACGCACTGCAAAGACTTTGTTGATGGCATCCAAAGCAACCCGATTGCCCTGAGATTGTACCAATCGATTATACTGGTTTTCCACCTCGCAGCGGCCTTCCACCATTTGCCGCAAGATCATCCAAATCGATTGCAGGATATCCAATGGCTCAAACCCCGATACCACTAACGGCTTGTGGTATTCTTTAGCAATAAACTCATAGGGTTGAGTACCGATTACCATGCTGACATGGCCAGGGCCAATAAACCCATCGAGTTGTAAATCAGGATTATCCACCAGCGATTGGAGTGCAGGAATCACGAGGACGTGATTGCAAAACAGACTGAAGTTTTGGATATTTTCAGCTTCCGCTTGCAAGATAGTTAATGCTGTACTAGGGGCAGTGGTTTCAAAGCCTAGCCCGAAGAAGACTACCTCTCGATGGGGATTTTGTCGTGCTATTTGTAGGGAATCTAGAGGGGAATATACCATCCGGATATCCGCACCCAAGGCTTTAGCTTGCAACAGGGTTTTCGTAGAACCCGGAACCCGCATGGTATCGCCAAAGGTAGTGAAGATAACATGAGGATGTTCAGCGATCGCGATCGCATCATCCAACCGTCCCCTCGGCATCACGCACACCGGGCATCCAGGGCCGTGAATTAACTCAATCGTATCTGGTAGCAGTTCTTCAATCCCATATTTAAAGATGGAATGAGTATGACCGCCGCACACTTCCATCAGCTTGATAGGTCGATTTTTCTTACTTTGTACCTGTGTACTTAACCCGTGAATTTCCTGTACCAGCGCTTTAGCCTTTTGGGGATCGCGAAATTCATCAACGTATTTCTTTGTTATTTGTTGTTTGTGGTTGAGTGACTATAGCCTCTTAACTATTAGCTATCGATAGTTCGTTGAGTAACTGTAAAGTTTCGGCTGCTTCGTCTTCGTCAATTCTATTCATCGCAAAGCCCACATGAACTAGTACCCAATCTCCTACACAGGATTCAATGAGGTGGTCATCATCGACGATGCAAGCAATATTGACTTGACGCTTAACTCCTCCCACATTAACAAGAGCTAATTGATGCTCAACATCAGTTATTTCTGTAATTTGTCCCGGAATTCCCAAACACATCGCTAGTTTTTCCTTATCCGTTACATCCGTTATCAAATCCGCTGCCAAAACTCACCAACTGCGCGGCTGCAATAACCGCTTGCCCGAAAGATAACCCTCCATCATTAGGCGGCACTAAGCTGTGAGTTAATACCGAAAAACCTCTTACTTCTAAGCAACGACTAACTTGTTCTAGCAAAATGCGGTTTTGAAAAACACCTCCTGTCAGGACTACCCGATCGCTAAGAAGACAGTCACGCAAGCGATCGACCATTGCGGCGATCGCATTAGCCAACCCATTATGAAATTTAGCTGCGATCGCCCAGCGGGGAATATTCTCTTTCAAGTCATCCAGTAAGGCTTGCCACATCGGTCGGGATTCTATATAAGGGAATTCTATGCTTAAAGACTCTTGACTGCCATCTAGATTGCCAATGGCAAAGGGGTAAGCCCCCTGTTCTTCAAAATGATTTAACCTCTGTTGAGTAATCAGGGCTTCCATTTCAATCGCGGCTTGCCCTTCATAGCTACATTCCGATCGGCAAATGCCCAACGCCGCAGCAACGGCATCAAACAATCGTCCCGCAGAAGAAGCTAAGGGAGAGTTAATCCCTTTTGCCAATAGTCCATCCAGAAGCTGCCGGGGCTTTTGTTCCAGAAACGCCAATAATTCTAAATCTCCATACTCCTGTTGCAAATCATCCCAGTTAAAGGCAGCCATCAGTTGGGCATAGGTATTGCGCCAAGGTTGATAAATCGCTTGTTCGCCACCAATCATTGCCACAGGCTTAAACGTGCCCAAGCGCTTAAACCCGCGATAATCCGCTAAGAGGAATTCCCCACCCCAAAGGGTGCCATCTTGCCCGTACCCCAAGCCATCCAAAGCAATCCCCAAAACGGGGGAACAATCGAGAGGAATACCGTTTTCTGCCATGCCAGCGGCAATATGGGCATGGTGATGCTGAATGGAGTGTACTCTTAACTGGTTCGCGGCGGCGAGTTCCTGACCCAATTTGGTTGAAAGATATTCGGGATGTTGATCGATCGCGATCGCGACAGGTCTATGCTCAAATAAGCCTAAGTAGAGATTGAGGGTATTTTGGTAAGCTCTAAAAGCAGCACCATTTTCCAAATCTCCCAGATGCTGAGATAAAATTGCCTGCCCCTCCCGCAGCAAGCAGAAAGTATTTTTTAGTTCGCTACCCATTGCTAGTATCGGAGATACATTCTCGAAGCCAGTAGGTAAGTTAATCGGCGCAGGCGCATAGCCACGAGCGCGGCGTAGGATTTGAACTTGGTGATGGGTGATGGGTGATGNNTCCACCGCCCATCCGGGCGAAAACCAATGTTTCTCCCAGCAGGTGGTTGAATTTCATCCCCCTTTTATGAGGACTTGTACTTAGCGAACGACTGACGACTGACGACTGACGACTGACGGGTGACGGGTGACGGGTGATGGGTGATGGGTGATGGGTGATGGGTGACGGGTGATGGGTGATTGGTTAAATTCTGCCTTGTCGCACTTATCTACCTCTTGTTTTCTCCCTACTACTCGCACTACCGAATCATCTACTCGATTGACAATATCTCGGTTGTGGAGTAGGAAGTAATCGGCAATTTTGCCCAACTGTAACCGGGCTTCTTCATTATCTATACATTGCGGTTCGTCAGAAAGATTGCCGCTAGTTAAGACGATCGGGCGATCCATCTGCTGTAGGATCAGGTGGTGCAGGGGAGTGTAAGGTAGCATAAAGCCCAAAGTCGTTTGACCCGGTGCTACGGAGGGGGCAATCGGGGTGGCAACGGATATAAAGGATGGGTTTGGGGATTGGAGTTTGTGGGTGGATAAATCTTGGTATTTTTCCCTCTCCCTTGCTCCCCTTTTCGCTTCTATCAAAACAATCGGTGCCGCAGGACTTTCGAGTAATTCTCTCTCCTTGGGGTTGGGGGTGCAGTAGGCTTCAATTACAGCCATGTCTCGCGCCATTAGGGCAAAGGGTTTGTGGTAACGCTGCTTGCGCGATCGCAGTTTTTGGACAACTGTCTCATTGGTGGCATCGCCAGCTAGATGGATGCCGCCCAATCCTTTAATCGCTACAATCGCCCCCTGTTGTAATAGCTGACATACTGTATCTAGCGCCTCAGTGGTTGAGACGGTGGTAACAAGTTGCCCGTCTGCTTGTTCTAGCCAAACTTGTGGGCCGCAAACCGCGCAGGCAATGGGTTGAGCATGAAAGCGGCGGTTCTCAACGTCTTGGTATTCCTTCCCGCAATCCGAACACATGGCAAATGGTGCCATACTGGTATTGCTGCGGTCATAGGGGATCGATCTGATAATACTCAGGCGAGGGCCGCAATGGGTGCAGTTGGTAAAGGGGTAACGATACCAGCGCGAAAACGGGTCAAAGATTTCAGCCTTACATTGCAGGCAAGTAGCCGCATCGGGAGCAATTTCTGTGCGCACGATGCTATTGACGCTCTTGGTAATGACAAAATCTGTAAAGATGCGATCGCTCTGGTTCGGACGCCTAGTAATTGTTTCTATTCTAGCTAAAGGCGGACATTCCTGTTGCAGGCGTTTGACAAATTCATCCACTGCTTCAGCGCGACCAGAGACTTGAATCAACACCCCTTGGCCATCATTGCAAACTTCTCCTTTAAGTTCACAGGCTTTGGCCAAACGATACACAGTAGGGCGGAATCCCACCCCTTGAACAGTACCGCGCACTCTAATTTCTTCTTGCCTAATTATTGAGTGATAACTATTCATTTTTTATGCGTCTCACGAAAAAGATCGCTTGACATTTTTATGATGAACAATAATGGGTGCTGTTGAGTTTGCTAATCTAATTTATACTCTACTTACTTCATTTTTACATGCCCTAATCAAAACGACAGGGCAGCAAAGGATAATAGAGTTAGCGCTCAAAAGGATTTTCCCCTCATACCTCATCCCTCATCCCTCATCTTTCCCTCTGTCACCATCAATCTAAAACCAAATGTTGACGGCAATACGCTCTTATTTAAGGTACTACGGTGTGGCTGTAGCAGCCGTTATGATGGCCTTGATGCTGACTATATTGCTCCAGCCAATGATTCAACCAGGCTTTTTGGGACTATTTTATGCAGCTGTCGCTTTTAGTACCTGGTATGGTGGCATGACGCCGGGGCTGCTGGCAACCGCTTTGTCGTTGTTGCTCATCAATTACTTCCTTGTCGAGCCAGTTTTGTCCATGAGGATTGTTACTTGTAGCGAACTTATCCAATTGAGCGTGTTCCTGTTTGTCACGCTCCTAATCAACTCCCTCAATAACGAACTCCGCACGGCTAAGCAGCGTACTGAGGAAAGCCAAGCGCTGTTTACTTCGTTTATGAACCACAGTCCGATCAATGCCTACATTAAAGATGAAGCAGGACGCTACATCTACGTCAACCGCTTAGTAGAGTGTCTCTTCAATCGCCCGCTAGCAGATTGGGTTGGCAAGACAGATTTCGAGCTATTTTCCTGGCCAATCGCTCAACAATGGCATAATAACGACTTAGCAGTCCTGAAATCGGGTCGGACTGTAGAGAGTCTGGAGACTTTTCCCCACACTGATGGCGAACATTATTACATGGCGTTCAAGTTCCCCGTTCAAGATGCCTCTGGACGTAGGCTAGTGGCGGGCGTATCCATCGATATCAGCGATCGCAAGCGGCTGGAAGATGAACTGCGTCACAGTGAAGCGCGGTTCAGACGCTTGGTTGAGTCCAATATTATCGGTGTCTTTTTTCCCGATGTGCATGGCAACATCTTTGATGCAAATGATGCTTTTCTAGAAATGGTGGGCTACAAGCGGGAAGAACTGCACCGAGGCGAATTGAATTGGAGAGCCATGTCACCCCCTGAATATGAGCAGCTAGACAATTCTAAGGTTGAGGAACTTAAAGCCTTTGGGGCTTGTATCCCTTTTGAGAAAGAGTATATTTGTAAAGATGGCAGCCGCATCCCGATTCTAGTAGGAGCTGCCCTATTAGAAGGGTCGCAACAGCATACGATTGCCTTTGTCGTTGACCTGACCCAACGCAAACAAACAGAAGCTGCATTACGGGAAAGTGAAGAACGATTTCGCCATATGGCAGATATGGCTCCTGTCTTGATTTGGATGTCTGGCTCTGACAAACTTTGCAATTACTTCAACAAACCTTGGCTAGATTTTACCGGGCGGACGATGGCGCAGGAACTCGGCAATGGCTGGGCCGAAGGGGTTCATCCCGATGATTTCCAGAGTTGTTTAAACACTTACGTGAGTTCCTTTGATGCCCGTCAGGACTTTAAGATGGAGTATCGCCTCAAACGCTTTGATGGGACGTACCGTTGGATTTTAGATACGGGGATTCCTCGTTTTACAGCTGATGGCAACTTTCTGGGTTATATCGGTTCCTGCATTGATATTAGCGATCGCAAGCAAGCTGAAGAGCAAATCGTTCAACTCAACCAGTCTCTTAATCGCCGCATCAAAGAGCTAGAAACATTACTTGAAGTCATCCCCATTGGTATTGGAATTGCTGAGGACCCGGAATGTCGCCACATCAAGGTGAATCCCGCTTTAGCTCAACAGTTACAGATTTCCCCAAAAGTTAATGCCTCTCTAAGCGCTCCAGAGCCTGAAAAACCTGTAAACTTTAAAGTCTATCGCAATAATCGGGAACTGGCCGCCGATGAATTACCTATGCAGTATGCTGCTGCTCATGGCGTTCCAGTTCTGGATTTTGAAGAAGAACTTGTCTATGACAATGGAGATATCGCTCAACTATTAGTTTCTACGGCACCGCTGTTTGACGAACAAGGCCAATCTAGAGGTTGCGTGGCGGCGTTTTTAGATATCACCGAACGCAAGCAGGCAGAAGCAAAAATTCGCCAACTCAACGAGCAACTCGAACAACGGGTCAAAGAACGCACTGTCCAACTAGAAGCTGCGAATAAAGAACTGGAAGCCTTTTCCTATTCCGTCTCCCACGATTTGCGGGCACCTCTACGCCATATTGACGGCTTTGTCAACTTACTCGCCAAACGGGCAGCAGGAAGCCTAGATGAAACCAGCCAGCGTTATCTGAATACCATTGTCCAGACTGCCAAACAGGCAGGGACGATGATTGATAATTTGCTAGAGTTTTCCAGGATGGGACGCACCCAAATGCAGTGTACGACGATTAAAATGATTCAGCTGGTGCGAGAAGTACAACAAGAGTGCGAGTTAGAAACCCAGGGGCGAGCCATCGATTGGCAGGTTGAGGAATTACCTGCGGTACAGGGAGATCCTTCCCTATTAAGGTTGGTCGTTCGCAATCTGGTGGAGAATGCGATCAAGTACACCCGCACCCGCCCTCAAGCCAAGATTGCGATTGGCAGCAACAGTACCGAACATGAAACCATCTTTTTTATTCGGGACAACGGTGTCGGCTTTGATAGCCGATACGCCCACAAACTCTTCGGCGTGTTCCAACGACTTCACAGCGAACGGGAGTTTGAGGGCACAGGTATTGGACTAGCGAACGTCCAACGAATTATCCATCGTCATGGGGGTCGAACTTGGGCAGAGGGTGCAGTAGATCAGGGCGCAACCTTCTACTTCTCCCTACCAAAGGCGGCTTAACAGGAGAAGACATGCATCAGTTAAAGCAAATTCTGCTTGTGGAAGACAACTCCAACGACATTGAACTAACCCTAACTGCTCTACAGGAAAACCATCTAGCCGACGCCGTAGTGGTCGTGCGCGATGGAGAGGAAGCATTAGATTATCTGTATCGGCGAGGAACGTTTCACATGCGGATGGATGGCAACCCTACAGTCGTGCTGCTTGATTTGAAATTACCTAAAGTTGATGGATTAGAAGTGCTATCCCAAATCAAATCCGATCCAAAGTTAAGAAGGGTTCCCGTAGTCATGCTAACGTCTTCTCGCGAGGAGCGGGATCTCGCCAAAAGCTACGATCTGGGTGTTAATGCCTACGTAGTCAAGCCAGTTGACTTCCACCAATTTGTTAATGCTATCAAAGAAGTAGGACTTTTCTGGACTGAAATCAATCAACCCCCACCAGTACGAAATGGGTTTGGAACGTGAATTTATTGCATATCCTTCTGCTCGAAGACAGTTTGCTGGATGCAGAACTCATCCAGGCTCATTTAACGGATAGTGGGATTCAGTGTGAATTGGTGCGGGTAGAGACCCGCACGGACTTCCTGAGCGCGATCGCCCAGCATACTTTCGATCTGATTCTCGCGGATTATTCACTGCCTGCCTTTGATGGCCTTTCGGCTCTAGAAATTGCCCACACTACTTGTCCAGACGTTCCCTTCATATTTGTCTCAGCCACCCTGGGTGAGGAACTGGCAATTGAAACCTTAAAAAGGGGGGCAACGGACTATGTCCTCAAACAGCGTTTGGAACGGCTAGCCCCATCGGTGCATCGCGCATTGCGGGAAGCCAAGGAACGCACTGAACGCCAGAAAGCCCAAGCAGCTCTAGAAAAACTAGCCGCCGAGCTAGAAATCCAGGTCAAACTCGCCCAGCAGACTGCGCAGCGCAATGCCAACCTCCAAGCCCTTACGGCGGCACTAAGCGAAGCCCTCACACCAGTTCAAGCGGCTGAGATTGGTGTGCAGCAAGGATCAACAGCCTTGAATGCCTCTGCCAGCTTTATTGCCCTTCTGACCGATGATAACCAAACTCTAGAGATCGTCAAGGCGATTGGCTATCCCCAGTCAATTGTAGATCCCTGGTTGCGTTTCCCGCTGACTGCCTCTGTGCCAATTGCCGATGCCATCAAACTCAAACAGCCGATTTGGCTCGAATCCCGCGAAATCTGGAGGCAAGCGTACCCGCACTTGGCCAGCCAGTACGCTGACAGTCCTTATAAGGCCTGGGCGGCCATCCCCCTGATCGTAGAGGGAAGAGCTGTGGGTGGGATCGGCTTGAGCTTTCAGGAGGCTCGGACTTTTAGTGAGGAGGACTGCGGCTTCATGCTAGCATTGGCGCGGCAATGCGCCCAAGCCATTGCCAGGGCAAGGGCTTACGCCGCCGAACGTAAAGCCAGGGCTGAAGCAGAAGCCGCTAACCGTGGCAAAGATGAATTTTTGGCCACTCTTTCTCATGAATTGCGCACACCCCTAAATGCCGTCTTGGGATGGACTCAACTCCTGCGCACCCGACAGTTAGATCCAGACAAGATGGCTCGTGCGCTGGAGACGATCGATCGCAATACTAGGTCTCTAGCTACCCTGATCGAAGATATACTAGATGTCTCGCGCATTATGATGGGCAAGCTACAGTTGTATGCCCATTCTTGTGACCTAGTTCCGGTGATTGAAGCTGCGATGGAGGCAGTACGCCCTGCCGCTGAAGCAAAAACCATTCAAATGAATTGCAGCCTCGATTCATCAACCGGAACAGTGTGGGGCGATCCTAATCGCTTGCAACAGGTGATCTGGAATTTGCTCTCGAACGCTATTAAGTTCACGCCGAATGGCGGGCAAGTGACCGTCCGGCTCAGTCGGAGCCAGGAAGAATTAGCAGGCCGCTCCTATGCAGAGATTCAAGTGAGCGACAGCGGCAAAGGTATTTCTCCAGACTTTGTGCCTCATGTATTTGATCGCTTTTGCCAAGAGAACAGTACCAGTACAAGAGCTTACGGTGGGTTGGGATTGGGGCTGGCGATTGTTCGCTATTTGGTGGAAATGCATCAGGGCATTGTGGAAGTATCTAGCCCAGGTGAAGGGCTGGGGGCAACGTTTACTGTGCGGTTGCCCCTCTGGGTTACCCCAAAGGAACGTCCTCAGTCAGCAGTTCCCATCACAGTTGGCAGTAGCACGCAGCCTAATAATCCCCACGCCTTGGAAGGCTTGCAAGTGTTGGTTGTTGAAGATGAAGCCGATGGTAGAGAGCTAATTGCTACCCTGCTCAAAGATTGTGGAGCACAGGTAACTGCAGTCGAGTCAGCCATGGCTGCCTTGGAGTTTCTCTCCAAATCGCAGGTCGATCTCCTGATTAGTGATATTGCCATGCCTGATATTGACGGTTATGAGTTCATCCGTAAATTACGGGCACTGGAAGTAGCGAGAAGAGATTATATTCCAGCAGTCGCTCTAACGGCCTACGCTAGAGAATCAGACCGTATCTTAGCGCTAGAGGCAGGATTTCAAGTTCATTTGCCCAAACCAGTTAATCCTAATAAGCTAATTACTGTTTTAGTAGAACTCACGGGAAAGGGAACTCCTGAACAGGAAATAGGGAATAGGGAACTCCTGAACAGGGAACTTCCCGATTTTCGTTAAAACGTTAACTGCTAAAATCGACTTCATGATCTTAAGCCTCCAGTACCGCACCAAGTCCACTCCAAAACAAGTCTCCATCATGGAGAGTTGGAATGAACTGCTGCGTCGGCACTGGAATTTTGCCTTGGCTCAAAGGTTAGACTGCCTCAAGCGCAGGCGATGTCAGACTGACCGTTGTTCGATTGTCGGGGGATCAATAGAGGATATTCCGGTGAGCGGTTACCTGAGCGTTAGTCGAAGGGGTGACTACTACACTCAGCAGTCAGACATTAAGCCAATCAGGCAAGAATGTTTAGGATGCAGAGTAAAAGTACCGGAAAAGCTATCTGTTCGCCCCTATGAATGTCACGAATGCGGACTGGAAATCGACAGAATCGAAAATACCGCAATTACTATTTTAATGATGTAGGAAAGAAGGTGCAAATTTATTACACCAGCATTGCTGCTTTAATAGCGCTCTTTTGGCTGACCCCTTCTTGGGCAGCCGAGACTCCCTCAGCTCTAAATTTTGAAGCACAGGGAACAGAACTAGAAGAACATCAGACAGACGCCTTGGATCTCTCCCGTACCACCAACCATGAAAATCAATCTTCCCAACTCCTGGTTCCCGACTCCCCACTCCCCCTGGCTCAAACTCCTACACCCGTAACCCCGGATAGTAACCCCTCCCTGCCATCACTACCACCACCGCAAGATATTGTTCCACCGTCTCCCTTACCTGCTCCAGAACCCTCACTACCCCAGCCACTACCGCCACCAGAAGAGCTTTTAGAACCTTCTACCCCCACTCCTACTAATCCTGAAATTCCTGAAGGTGCCACTCAAAGCACCATTACTGTGACCAAGTTTGAGTTCGAGGGCAATACTGCTTTTTCTGATGAAAAGTTAGCCGAAGTTACTCAACGCTTTACTAATACGCCCATTACCTTCGCCGAACTTTTAAGCGCGAGAACTGAAATTACTCAGTTGTATGTTGATAACGGTTACGTCACCTCTGGTGCCTTCATCCCACCTCAACCCCTCACGGAAGGTACTGTAAAAATTGAAATTGTGGAAGGAGGATTAGAAGAGATTCAGGTGAATGGCACCCGCCGCTTGAGTACTGGATACGTGCGATCGCGTATTGCCCTGGCGACCAAAAAACCTCTCAACGTGCCACGCCTACTGGAAGCCCTGCGCCTGTTGCAACTCAACCCCCTGATCGAAAATGTGTCTGCGGAACTCTCGACAGGTTCTGGGCCGGGTACAAGTTTGCTGATCGTTAATGTTGCCGAAGCCAACACTTGGAGTTACCAACTTTTTGCCAATAACGGTCGTTCGCCGAGTGTGGGTAGCTTTCGCCGAGGAGCTTCGTTGACCCAGGCGAACCTACTGGGTTTGGGAGATGGGTTAACCGTCGGCTATACGAATACGGATGGGAGCAATGAGATTGACGCCACCTATACTTTACCAATTAACCCCCGCAACGGCACTCTGAGCGTGAGCTACAGCGATACCTCTAGTGAAGTGATCGAGGAACCTTTTAACTTCCTAGATATTCAATCGTCGTCAAGCAATTTAGACTTAACGCTGCGCCAGCCCATCATCCAGACACCTACTCAAGAATTTGCTCTGGGTTTAACAGGCTCCAGACGAGTCAGCCAGACAGTTTTCCTAGAGGATTTGATTGGAGAGGAGGTGGGGTTTCCCTCACCAGGAGCCGATGATGACGGACGCACCCGCGTCACCGCCCTACGATTTTTTCAAGAATGGACGAAAAGAGGCGCTCGAGAAGTGATTGCCCTGCGCTCTCAGTTTAATTTCGGTCTCACTGCCTTCAATGCCACCGAGAGTGACGATGGTCCCGACAGCCGCTTTTTCTCTTGGCGCGGACAAGCTCAGTGGGTCAGGCTGCTAGGGCCGGACACCTTACTCTTAATCCGGGGTGACATGCAGCTAGCAGATCAAGGGCTATTGCCGATCGAGCAGTTTGGCTTAGGAGGTCAAGGGAGTGTCCGGGGTTATCGGCAGGATGTGAGACTCACTGATAATGGCGCGTTTGCTTCTGCCGAGATCCGGCTACCGATTTTAAGAATTCCTGAATGGCAAGGGGTTTTGCAGGTTACTCCCTTTGTCGATTGGGGCACAACCTGGAATAGCGGCGATGGGGAAGACCCAAACCCGAGCAGCCTTTCGTCTATCGGATTGGGGTTACAGTGGCAGCAAGGCGATCGCTTTACAGCCCGTTTGGATTGGGGTATTCCCTTAGTTTCTGTGGAATCCACAGAAAGAACCTGGCAGGAAAACGGCATATATTTTTCAATAACTATCAATCCCTTCTAATCAACATCTACCCTAGGCTAGTAGCACAATCGGTTTTTTGGGAATTGGTTTACCCTGAGCATAGCCGGAGGGGGATGGGAAATTGGTAACTTTTAATACAGAGGCTACGGAAAAAAAACTCTTCCCATTCCCCATTCCCCATTTAGAAATGACGAACCTCTCTTTTATTGTTTCTGCCCAGTATCTCAACCAACAATTAAATGACCCACAAGTGGCAGTTGTAGATTGTCGCTTTGCTCTCACCGAACCGGAACTGGGGTATCAGCAGTATGAACAGAGTCATATTCCAGGTGCCCATTACCTAGATTTGAATAAAGACCTTTCCAGTCCGGTTGGGCGTCATGGGGGGCGTCATCCTTTGCCCGATCCCCAACAGTTCGCCCAAAAGCTCGCAGCCATAGGCGTAAATTTCCAGGAAACCTTGGTTATTGCTTACGATGATTCTCGCTTTGCCTTTGCTGCCCGTCTGTGGTGGCTGCTGCGCTACTTGGGACATGACCGGGTAGCCTTACTTGATGGTGGTTGGGGAGCATGGCACTCCCAAGGCTATCCGGTGACTGATGTCGTACCCGTACCCCTGCCGGGACGCTTCGTACCCCAGGTGCGTGAGGGTTGGGTCGTGGATATTAACAAGGTGAAAGCCTGCAAAGACTTGCCCGGAGTAGTGTTGGTTGATTCGCGAGAGCGCGATCGCTATGCCGGAGAAAGAGAACCCATCGATCCCGTCGCAGGTCATATTCCCGGTGCTGTTAATTATCCTTGGCAAGAGGTTACCGATACCCAAGGCTACGTGCATTCTCCAACTGCACAACAACAAAGGTGGCAGGATATCCAGCAGCACGACAACGTTATCGTTTATTGTGGTTCTGGTGTTACAGCTTGTGTCAATCTTTTGTCCCTGGAACTGGCTAGTATTCGCGCTGGTAAGCTTTATGCGGGAAGTTGGAGTGATTGGTGTTCGTACTTATAATGAAACCCCTGATTGGTAATGGGGCAAGCCCAGTTCACGCAGAAGTTCAAATTTGAATGTAGAGTTGATAAAGTACACCCGCAGCCTTTCTGTCGGGTGTCATGCTCAAGCTTGCCCATACCTAGTGCAAGAAGGCATTTACTTTGCTTGTCTACTTTAGAGAGAGATTTAACAGCCTATGGCTCTTGAGAATGATCAACTGAAAAGATCCACCCATTACTCCTAAAAATTATCTATCATTCAATCATCACATAAAAATTGCTAAAATAAGAAATTACCTTAAATGCTTTAGAATTATTAGGTCTTAGCTTATATGCCTTGCTCAATGATGAACCGTATTTCTATTTTTGTGGACGGGAATAATATGTTCTACGCTCAACAGAAAAATGGCTGGTTTTTCGATCCTAAAAGGGTTTTAGAATACTTTAAAGGTGAGCCGAATACAACTCTAATTAATGCTTTTTGGTATACAGGCCTAAAAGATCCCCAAGATCAAAGAGGATTCCGAGATGCCCTCATCAGCCTTGGTTACACAGTTCGGACAAAAATTCTTAAAGAGTATTATGATGATAATTCTGGTCGCTATTCTCAAAAAGCAAATTTAGATATAGAAATCGTAGTTGATATGTTTAATACGGTCGATCAGTACGATCGCGTAATTCTTTTTAGTGGTGATGGCGATTTTGAACGAGCGATTGAATTACTCCGTTCAAAGAATACACACATTACTGTTGTATCAACTGAAGGAATGATAGCCAGAGAATTAAGGAATGCAACAGATCGTTACATAGATTTAAATGAGATTCGCGACTATATTGAGAAAGTTGATTCTTAATTATTAAGTAAGCGAGAAATATCCAGTAGCTCTTTATATAGATTAAGGAAGAAGTTTTTGTTGTCGTGAAAATCAAGCCATGAACCAGCCACCCCAACCAGACCGCATTATTATTTTCGATACTACTCTCCGCGATGGAGAACAGTGCCCCGGAGCAACTCTGAATGTAGATGAAAAGTTGACTATTGCTCGGCAACTGGCACGCCTGGGAGTTGATGTGATTGAGGCAGGTTTTCCTTACGCGAGTCCCGGCGACTTTGAAGCGGTACAAAAGATTGCTCAGGCTGTTGGTGTAGAGTCAGGCCCAACCATTTGCGGTTTGGCAAGAGCAACTCAGCAGGATATTCAAGCAGCTGCCAATGCCCTCAAACCAGCAGCCAAGCCCCGCATTCATACTTTTATTGCCACATCAGATATTCATCTAGAGTACAAGCTAAAAAAGACGAGAAAGGAAGTTTTAGCGATCGCCCCAGAAATGGTCGCTTATGCGAAATCTTTTGTAGAGGATGTGGAATTTTCACCGGAAGATGCAGGACGTTCTGACCCAGAGTTTCTCTATGAAGTCCTGGAAAGAGCGATCGCGGCAGGTGCCACTACTGTAAATATTCCCGATACTGTGGGTTACACAACTCCGAGCGAATTTGGGGCTTTAATTCGCGGGATTAAGGAAAACGTCCCCAATATTGACCGGGCAATTATTTCAGTTCACGGTCACAACGACCTAGGTTTAGCGGTTGCCAATTTCCTGGAAGCAGTCAAGAATGGGGCCCGACAGTTGGAATGCACCATCAATGGTATTGGCGAACGGGCAGGGAATGCAGCACTAGAAGAACTGGTGATGGCATTGCACGTCCGGCGTCAGTATTTTAATCCGTTTTTCGGACGCCCCCCAGCATCTGAAGCACCCCTAACTAATATCGATACCCGTCAGATTTACAAAACCTCTCGCTTGGTGTCTAATCTGACTGGGATGTTAGTGCAACCCAATAAGGCGATCGTGGGGGCGAATGCCTTTGCCCACGAATCCGGTATTCACCAGGATGGCGTCCTGAAAAACAAACTCACCTACGAAATCATGGATGCCCAGTCTATTGGTTTGACAGACAATCAGATCGTACTGGGCAAGCATTCAGGTCGCAATGCTTTCCGGACTCGCCTGAAGGAGTTGGGGTTCGATCTGTCGGAAACCGAGTTAAATAAGGCATTTGTCCGCTTCAAGGATGTAGCGGATAAAAAGAAAGAGATTTCCGATTGGGATTTAGAAGCACTGGTTAATGATGAGATTCAACAGGCACCGGATCTGTTCCGCTTGGAGTTAGTACAAGTGTCCTGCGGTAGCAACGCACGTCCCACCGCCACTGTCACCCTGCGCACGCCGGAAGGGGAGGAACTGACCGATGCTGCGATCGGCACCGGGCCAGTAGATGCCGTTTACAAAGCCATTAACCGAGTAGTGAATGTCCCCAACCAACTGATTGAGTTTTCAGTGCAGTCCGTAACAGCAGGAATTGATGCCATTGGGGAAGTAACAATTCGCCTCCGACACAATAATCGGGTGTTTTCCGGTCATGCGGCCAACACTGATATTATAGTCGCCTCCGCTCAAGCTTATGTGAACGCCCTCAACCGACTTTACGGAGGGTTACAGAGTGAGGCTAAGTCCGCCCAAACACCGGGTAAAAGTGCTGTTGAGGAACATGCCATCCCAAATCCGGGTATGTGATTGAAACTCCTGGGAGACTCAGTTAGTAGGGTGCGTTACGTGCAAGCTAACACACCCTACATATAGAGGCTGTGCCATTCGTTCTAAGGGAGTTGGAAATAAAAAAT
>DNXU01000352.1:30154-30813 GCA_003505715.1 Cyanobacteria bacterium UBA8803
ACTTGACTCGCCCTGATGGACTTTCCAAAAAGGGGGCTTTTTCAGGATTCCATGCCCTCAGCCTTAGCAGATTCAGGAATTGTAACTACTTTAGACTGCACCGTCAGAACCGAACAGGGAGCGTGATGGAGTACATAATTACTAACACTGCCCAAAAATAACTCCTGCAAACCCGATAACCCCCGATGTCCAATGACAATCAGATCTGCTTCCCAATTCTTAGCAATGTTACAGACGGTTTCCCCCGCACTACCCGGAACCTGGATGAACTCTGCTTTAACTCCTGCGGCACTAGCTTCAGCAGTACGCGATCGCAACAATTCTAAACATTCACTTTCAAACTCATCCCACTGCTGGCGATAGCTAATACTGACATCATTAAGGCTCCAGGGATAGTAATCCACACCTGAGAACCCCGGCAACCCCGGACTGTTATCTTCCTCTGGAGACAGTACGTGTAACAGCATGAGATGCACATTGAGCGCTTTTGCTAAGGACAAAGCTTGCTCGAAAACATGGCTGCCAATTCCAGAGCTATCCATAGCTACGAGAATCTTTTCAAACATAGAAACCTCCCCCAAGGGTATTGATTAGGTAGCCATCGTGAAATCCTCCCGCACTAACTCTGCGAGTATAGTATAAACTACTCAGGCTTGCCT
>DNXU01000357.1:0-2492 GCA_003505715.1 Cyanobacteria bacterium UBA8803
ATTTCCCTATGGCGAATCAAACCACCAACCCACCAGTGGAAATTCCCCCTGGATATCTCAATATCATGGGTTACGTTGACGAGTCAGAGGTGAATGGCCCAGGTTGTCGGGCTGTGGTGTGGGTGCAAGGGTGTAAGCGAGAATGTTCTGGATGTTTCAACCCCGCATCTTGGTCTTTTGAGATTAACCAGTTGATCCCAATTGACGAACTCGCAGCTAAAATTTTGTCCAATCCCCAAAATCAAGGGGTGACCTTTTCTGGTGGAGAACCCTTTTGGCAAGCACCAGCATTGGCGCAGTTGGCAAGGAAACTCAAAACGGCTGGCTTGAATGTGATGTCATTTAGTGGATTTACCTTAGGGGAACTACAATCCGCAGACGCCCCACCTGGCGCTACCGAGTTGTTAGAACAGCTAGATATTTTAGTAGACGGTCCCTATGTAGAATCTTTAGCGATCAATTGTCCAGATTCGCTCGTTTCTTCCCGCAATCAGCGAGTCCATGTATTTAACCCAGCCCTTCAAGACCAACTTACCTGGGCCAGCGATCAAATGGAAATTCACATTCTCAAAGATGGTAGCCGTATTATTACCGGCTTCTGGGGTCATATGAATTTGAGCGAAGATTAAAAATGCGATCGCGCTAACCTATTGAGAACTGACACAAAATCCGTTGATGAGCCACCCAAGCCCCCCATCTTGGGCAGGGCAGATTTATTGTCGATAGATAAATTTGGGGAGCTAGGGGAGCTGGGGGAGTTATCACTATATAGGGCGTATTTGTGTAAGCCCCTTGGCTTCTACCTTCTGCTCTGGAGCCTTCTAAACTTTATATAGAGTAATTTAAAAAAATTATTTTACCCCAGCTTCATAGTTGCTGAGAATTTTGTAAAGCTTTGTCTAAATTTGGCTGGAATGGTTACTTAACACCCAAGTTGCCCTAGACAAATAAAAAGAAGTAAGTTAGGGTGTATGACAAGTCGTATATCATGTAATACGACTGGTTGTAAGTTAACTGCCGCAGTAAATGAAGAGATCTCAATCCCCCAACTTTATTTCTCTCTCTTCACGGCGGCAGTTGAGCGTACCAAGGGCTTCTACCTTCTAACTTTAATTTGAAATCCAATAATGCTTTTGGCAAGGGCTACATCTGCCTTGCTAAAGCAGGGCTAATGCCTTTTTAAAATCACTTCAGGGCTGCATTCTAGCGAATATGGCATGTACTAGAGTAGCGGTCTAGTAATTTTATGGCAGCCGAACAAATTCCCTATGTTGACTCAACTGACCTCTTTACAGCTCTGAAGCCAGTGCGGTTTCTCAAAACCCTGCAACGACTTCAGCTAAGTGGCCAACTAGTGTTCAGTGAACTAAAGGGACAACGATGGACCTTTCACCTCCACTTAGGTAACCTTATCTATGCCACTGGCGGCACTCATCCGGTGAGACGGTGGCAAAGAAATTTAACCGTTCACTGCCCTCAGATTCCTGCTCATCGTTTAGCACTACAGCACGATCTAGCAGGTATAGACTTAACAAATTGCTGGGAATATCAGCTGTTGTGCTTGTGGACCCAACAACAAAAAATCACTCGTCAACAAGCAAGCAACATCATTCACTCAATCATTGTTGAAGTCTTATTTGATGTAGGGCAAGCAATGGATGTGACCAATCAAATCCAGCACCAGCAAGATCCGTCATTATCCAAGCCCCTTGCCTCGATTGATATGGGGGATGCGATCGCACGAGTTCAGCCGTTCTGGGAGGCTTGGCAGGATGCTCAGCTTGCGGAGTATTCTCCCAACCTAGCACCGATTATCAAGCAACCCGAACAACTGCAAAAACGTAGAACGGCAGAGGTTTACCAAACGCTGACCAAGCTACTAGATGGAAAACACAGCTTGCGTGACTTAGCTGTGCAGAGGAAACGGGATGTAGTAGAGATTGCCCGTTCGCTGTTGCCTTACCTGCAATTGCGATGGGTAGAACTGATTAACATTCCCGATTTACCGGCTCCCACGCCGATACGAGTGCCTGTATCCAAGCCAATACCAGCGTCTGTCCCTCAGACGCCCTCAAGGCTGACACATTCTGCTAAGCCCCTCATTGCCTGTGTGGATGACAGTCTTTGGGTGCGCAGCACCATGGAAAGGCTGATCGGGGCAGCAGGCTATCGATTTATCGGCTTAGATAATCCTCTGCGAGCGATCCCAACTCTGTTAGCACAAAAGCCAGATTTAATCTTTTTGGATCTCGTCATGCCAAATGTCAACGGTTATGAAATTTGCACTCAGTTACGCAAGCTTTCTTGTTTCCGCAATACACCAATTGTGATCTTGACCGGGAAAAACAGCACAGCTGATCGCCTCCGCTCTAAGTTTGTCGGAGCTACAGATTTCTTGAGCAAACCCTTAGATACTACCAAACTCCTAACCGTACTCAACCAATACTTAAACCAGGGTGCAATTAGTTCTTAGTTGTTAGTTGTTGGTTGTT
>DNXU01000357.1:2691-6660 GCA_003505715.1 Cyanobacteria bacterium UBA8803
GATATGACTTAAATCAAAACCCATGGTTGAGTGAAGTCGAAACCAGCCCTAGCGACAGGTTTGATTAGAGTTAATTAACCGAACATAATATTATGACCCCTTTACTGGACACAAACAACAAACAACCAACAACAAACAACCAACAACCAACAACCAACAACCAACAAAAAATTGTTTATTCATGAGGTAAATCCATGGCTACTGCCCTTGTTGTTGAAGATTCATTAACTGATGTCCAAGTTCTCTCTAGTTGTCTCCAGCAAGGAGGCATCAACGTACTGATTGCCCAAAGTGGAGAAGAAGCCCTAGCCAAACTCAGTAGCCACAAGCCAGATATCATCGTTCTCGATGTCGTCCTACCTGGCTGTAGTGGGTTTGAAGTTTGCCGTGAAATCAAAAATGCAGCTGAGACCAGTAGTATTCCTGTAGTAATCTGCTCGACCAAAGGGGGTGAGATGGATAAATTTTGGGGGATGAAACAGGGAGCCAATGCTTATCTAGCCAAGCCTATCGATCAGGAAGAATTTGTAAGAACTGTGAAACAGCTAATCAAACGCTAATCCTGAAATAAGCAATGAAAGGTTGAAATTTATGAGTTTTAGGTATTAGATATTAGAGTTTTATTTCAAAATACCTAAAACCTAAAACTAAATTCATCCTTCATCCTTCATCCTTCATCCTTAAGAATGTCCAATTTTCCCTCCATCCCAAACTCCCTATTACCCCCGGCAGAAACGCTAGATACGGGGTCTGTATCTTCCTCAACAGCAAGCGAACAATTTTTGCGGTTGCATCTCGTGCCAGAGACAACTGCCCTATTGCCCATGCGGCAACTTACTGAGGTGTTAAGCATTCCCATCGGTCAGATTGTGCCTATACCTCATATGCCTGCCTGGACGATCGGCGTGTATAACTGGCGAGGTGAAATCCTCTGGATGCTGGATCTGGGACATCTCATCGGCCTCACTCCTTGGTATCAACAAGGAAGCGGAACTTCTAATCATAGTGTAGTTGTGTTGAATGCTCATAATCCGAACACAAACTCCACTAATAGTAAGAGCCAGATGCTAGGTTTGGTCGTCAACCGGGTCGAAGATCTTGAGTGGTGCGATCGAGATTTGATTCAATCCCCTCTATCCTCCAATGTGAACGCAGAACTGGTGCCTTTTTTACGCGGATACTGGCTAAAACCAAATGGTGAAATGTTAGTTGTTCTCGACGGTGAAGCAATAATTGCTGCAATGGCTAATTGGTAATTGGTAATTGGTAATTGGTAATTGGTAATTGGTAATTGGTAATTGGCAATTGTTCATACTTAATTGCTTATTGTAAATGGTTAATTGTTCATGTAAAAACGACAACTATTCAATGAGCAATGAACCATAAACCATGAACCATGAACCATGAACCATGAACTATGAACAACCTATTTTGATGACGAGGTTTATTCCATGAATCAGCCGATTCCTCCTAAATTTACATCCCAAGATTCTAAAAACAGTCGGGGTTTAGTTTCTGGTTCCCTAGTTGACGATCTATCCCCTGTAACCAGCGATTCTGTATCCCCTTCTAGTTGGGTATCGTCTTCGCCAGAGCAACAAAGCATCAAACCGCCTAAGTCGGAAAGCCTGGAACTTTCTGAAATGCGCAGTTTGACATCTTCTGTACGACAGCGGCCAACGAGTTGGTGGCAAAAGCAAACTCTGCGGACTAAAGCAACGACAATAGCCATCGCTATTGGTATTATCCCCGTTGTAGTGATTGGATTTGTTGGTTATCAGTTTGCTAACCGATCCATCACTAAGCAAATTTCACTAGTCAAAATAGACCGTGCTGTAGGGGTGCAAGACAAGGTGGCACGCTTCATGCGTGAGCGTTATGGAGATATTCAATTCCTGGCAAATCTCCCGATTTTTACCGATCCTAAGGTAAGCGAAGTAACTCCTCTCTCGGAAAAACAAGCAGCGCTCAATGACATTCTCAAATTCTACAAAATCTATAACAGCGTTGCTGTTTTCGATCTTAAGGGCAACGTAATTGTCCAATCTGATGGAGAGCCCCTAGAGAACCACAGCGATCGCGATTATTTTCAGGCCGTTCTTAAAAGTGGTCAGCCTTTCATTAGCCATCCTCAAGTATCTAAATCTACTGAGGTATTTTCTCTTTACTTTGCGGCACCGATTAAAGATAAAACCACGGGGAAAATGATTGCAATTGTGCGATCGCGGATGCCGATGACAACTATAAACGAGTTGATCAAAAACTTCGCTGCCTCTGGTGACGAATATCACATGATTGACTTGACTGATGGCGAAATTTTCTTAACAAGTCAACAAAATAAGGAAAGCCAACAAGCTAAGGCAGCTTTTCCTGACTTTGCTAAAATGCAACAGGCGGCTCAGCCAATCAGTGCAGTAGTTCCCGATCTGCTTGATAAGCAGCGAAACTTGGTGGCCTATAGCAAATTCCAAGACCTAGATGGCTTACCTAAACTAAACTGGGGAGCAATTATTGCCACGCCAACAGACATTGCTTTTGAACCCCAGAGACAACTACTCCTGACCGTAACAATTGGTACGGTGTTAACAGCTTTGTTAGTGGCGGCTTTGGCAGCGGCGATCGCTAACCGAGCCACGCGCCCAATTGTAGATGCAGCCATCGCTGTAACCCAAATCGGTCAGGGAGAACTGGATACCCGTGTGGAAATTGCAGGAAAAGATGAACTCGCGGTACTAGGCGCTAACATCAACGAAATGGCGGAGCAGATCCAAACCCTCTTGCAAGAACAAGCACGGGCAACGGAGGAACAGATCCGACTTAAAGACGAACAGCGCCAGCAAAAAGAGGATCTGCAAAAGCGTGCGTTGGAACTCCTACAGGAAGTAGACCCGATCAGTAAAGGGGATCTCACCATCCGAGCCAAGGTGACTGCTGATGAAATTGGCACGATCGCTGACTCTTACAATGCCACGGTAGGAAACTTGCGGAAAATCGTTACCCAGGTGCAAGACGCCGCCAACTTAGTGGCTCGCACCACCAGCAGCAGTGAAACATCTGCGCAAATCCTATCCGCAGAAGCCTTGCGGCAAGCCGAGGAAATTGCCGCAGCCCTAGAACAGGTGCAAGAAATGGCAGCATCCGTTCAACTCGTGGCTGCCAGTGCGGAGCAAGCAGAAATAGCTCTCCACCAAGCCACTGAGACGGTGCAAGAAGGTGACATTGCCATGAACCGCACGGTAGATGGAATTCTATCGATTCGGGAAACGGTAGCAGAAACCGCCAAAAAGGTTAAACACCTTGGAGAGTCTTCCCAAAAGATTTCTACCGTGGTCAACCTGATTAGTACCTTTGCAGCTCAAACCAACCTACTCGCCCTCAACGCTTCCATTGAAGCGGCACGCGCTGGGGAAGAAGGTCGAGGTTTTGCTGTAGTTGCGGATGAAGTACGAGCCTTAGCACGGCAATCCGCAGAAGCGACGACCGAAATCGAAAAACTCGTCGCCGCCATTCAGGCGGAAACCAACGAGGTGGTAGCAGCCATGGAATCAGGTACGGAACAGGTAGTTGCAGGTACAAAACTAGTGGATGAAACCCGCGAGAGTCTCAACAAAATTACTGCTACTAGTACTCAGATTACTAACTTAGTGGAATCCATTATGCAAGCCACGGTTATGCAGACCCAAACCTCTGCAACCGTAACTCGAACCATGAGTAACGTGGCCGAGATCGCCAACAAAACTTCAACGGAAGCCCAGGAGGTATCATCTTCCTTTGAAGAACTACGAAAAGTGGCTCAAGCTCTACAAGAGGAGGTCGGCCAATTCAAAGTGAGTTAGTTGTTTGTTATTTGTTGTTGGTTGTTGGTTGTTAGTAATTGGTAATTGGCAATTGGTAATTGGTAATTGGTTCCTGGTTTGAAAACAAACAACAAACAACAAACAACAACTAACAAACAACCAACAACTAACA
>DNXU01000357.1:6774-13747 GCA_003505715.1 Cyanobacteria bacterium UBA8803
ACAAACAACTAACAACCAACAACTAACAATGGCAATCAGTCCTGAGATTCGTGACCAAGCCTATCAGTTTTTTATTGCAGAGGCTCCTGAATTATTGCACGTCATTGAAGCTGGGTTACTGACCCTGAGGCACGATCGCACAACGGCTAAAGTCCATGATTTAATGCGAGCTGCCCATTCTATTAAAGGAGGAGCTGCTAGTGTCGAACTGGAAGCGATCGCATCTTTAGCTCACCGCCTGGAAAATATTTTCAAAGCACTCTACAGCGAAGATTTAAATATTGATATTGACCTGGAGAATCAACTCCTCCAAGCTTACGACTGTCTGTGCCAACCTTTAACCGAGCAGATCGCAACGGGTCAATTTGATACTGAGGCAGCTTTAGCCATTGCCAGTCCCATATTTGACCAGATTGAGGAACGGCTGGGGGATGCCTTGACGGAGGGTGAGAGTTACATCCCTAGTTCGGCGGAATTAGGGGTTAATTTAATGGCATCTATTTTTGAAGTAGATGTGGCTCAAGGACTGGAGCGGCTGGCTGCTGTCATCGCTAATCCTGACAACTATGAAGTAGCCGGAGAATTACGTGCCCAAGTCGAGGTGTTTTCCGGGTTTGCTGAATTCTTGAACCTACCGGGGTTTGGGGCGATCGCTAAAACGGCTCAACTGGCTCTAGATGCTCACCCCGACTGCGCCTTAGAAATTACTAAGTTAGCGCTTGCTGATTTTGAACTCAGCCGCCAAGCAGTAATGGCAGGCGATACGACTAAAGGCGGCAGTCCTTCTGCTGCGTTAGTTGCCTTTGCTGACTCTACGGCTATCGAAATCTTTCCATCTGTATCAGAGCAGGAATTAGCGTTCCCAGATGGGGAAGCCATCATTCCCCAGCTGGATCGGATTTTAGGCAACCCTGCCTGCAACTTAGCTATGCCAACAGCTGAGTCTCAAGAGGCTGTCCCCTCGCTGGACGATATTTTTGGCAGTGATGTTGAAGAAGAAGAAATTGTAGATGGAGAACTAGTTGGGGAGACTGCTCATGAAACCGAGGATAATTCTCAGCAATTGTCTGTTATACCTTCACCAGAAACCCTAGAAGTCGCTCTGCAATCCATCGGGCAGATCTTTGATAACTTACCAGCTATTGAGGAGGTCTCGGCCCTCACTTGGCCTGGTAATTTATTAAAGGCAGAGAGCTTGGTTCCAGTTCAAACTCAAATTAACCGTATTAGTGAAGATAGTCCAGGAACTGGATCGGTATCGGCCTCAAGCCGTCAAAGTGCAGCATCCCCTACTCCTAATCTTTCGGTGCGGGTTAACGTAGACCGACTGGAACGGATGAATAACTTGGTCGGTGAATTTGCGATTAACCGCAATAGTCTGTCCCTACAAAATCAGCAACTCCAAGAATCTCTGCGAGAGTTATTGAATAGATTTGGGCGATTCCGGACTCTAGCGAATGGCTTACGGGATATTTCAGATCAGATGCTCGTGGCTCCAGAACGTTATGGGATGGGTACGAAGCAGAAGGATTCGAGGTCGGTAAAACCTCAGAATGCTGACCCGCAAAGGGACAATCCCGTCGATCTTTCATCCTTTACCCTGCATAATTCGGCGGATTTTGATTCCCTGGAAATGGACAGCTATGGAGCCGTACATTCCCGAATTCAAGGGATTCTTGAAGAAATGGTGCAGCTGGAAGAAGCTGTTGACGATATCGTTCTCTTCGCTAGGAAATCGGATCGCACGCTGGAACAACAGCGGCAAATGCTGACGTACCTGCGGGATGAGTTGATGTGGGCGAGGATGTTACCCATTGGGGAGGTGCTGAACCGTTTTCCTAGGGTGTTGCGGGAGCTATCCACCACGTATCACAAATCTGTTAACCTGAAACTGAGCGGTACAGGTGTACTGGTTGATAAAGCAGTTCTCGAAAAACTCTACGACCCACTGCTGCACTTACTGAGAAATGCCTTCGATCACGGTATCGAATCTCCTGATATCAGGCGTCAAAAGGGGAAACCCGAGCAAGGTCAAATTGAAATTCGAGCGTATCACAAGGGCAGTCAAACCATCATTGAAATTCGGGATGACGGTCAAGGTCTTAATGCCGAACGGATCGGTCGTCGCGCTGTGGAGATGGGATTGCTCTCCACCGAACAGGTAGGGAAAATGTCTGCTGCTCGTTTGTGGGACTATATTTTCGAGCCGGGATTATCGACAGCACCTCAGGTCAGCCAATTATCGGGACGGGGGGTTGGGTTAGATGTGGTGCGACTGCAACTGCGATCGATTAAAGGTAACATTTCTGTAACCTCCTCCTGGGGAGAAGGCACGACCTTCACCTTAAGTTTGCCCTTAACGCTGACGATCGCTAAATTACTCGTCTGCTTCATCGGCTCAACGGCTATGACCCTGCCGTCTGACAGCGTGGAAGAGATTGTGATTCCTAAAGCAGGTCAGCTGAAGCAGTCGGGGGCACAGCGATTTTTGCACTGGCGGGGGCAACTGGTTCCCACTTACCGACTGGTTGACCTGTTAAAGTACAACTGTCCTTTACCAGATGCATCTCCTAGCAAAGCTCTAGTAGCTGTTGCTTCTCCAGAACATTGGGCACTTCCCATGCTAGTACTGAAGCGCGAACAGGAGTATTTTACTTTAGAAATCGATCGTCTGGTTACAGAGCAAGAATTAGTTATTAAACCTTTCAGTTCAGCGATCGCAGCTCCTAAGTATGCCTACGGCTGTACCATCTTGGGGGATGGCAGTTTGATTCCGGTAATCGATGGTACGATGCTGCTGGAATTTAATCGCACTCAGAGTTCGGCAGCAACTCCTCTCAGTACTCGGTCGAAGTCGGAACCTAATCTGGCAGTTGGGGCTTCTGCAATTAGAACGGCTGTCGGTGAAGCCTTAGCAGGCTCAACCTCCATGTCTGCCGTCAGAGTCAAACCTACCCCGACCATTCTGATTGTTGATGATGCTGTCGCCATGCGGCAAACCCTAACACTGACCTTAGAACGGGCTGGTTTCCGAGTCTTACAAGCGCGGGATGGGCGAGAAGCGATCGAACGATTGCAGCAAGGTGTCGCAGTACAGCTGGTCATCTGTGACGTGGAAATGCCCAATATGAACGGGTTTGAGTTTCTCGGTTCCTGTCGGCAAGATCCGGAACTCTCACAAATTCCCATCGCAATGCTCACCTCCCGCAGCAGTAACAAGCATCGCTGGTTGGCGATGCAGCTGGGTGCTAGTGCTTATTTCACCAAGCCTTACCTGGAACAAGAGTTTTTAAGGGCGATTAAAGAGATCGTTCGCCAAAAGAGCGCTGAAAGCCTGCCTGTTTTGTCCTAATTCTGCTTTTCTCAAGTACTTTGTCAATATGAATAGTCCTTTAATGAACCGCCAATCTGGAGAGCTAGAATCAGCTAGACCAGAAGAGAGGGTAGCAACGCTGAAATTAATTGCTTTTACCCTAGGAAATCTGCATTTAGCGTTACGGATTGAGTCGGTCTATAAAATACTTGCTCGCACGCCAGTTTACGGGAGTGGGATCAATCAAATTGGTGTTACCCATATAGGAGATCGGGAAATTACCGTTGTAGACTTGTATCGGCAATTTTTCAAATCCAGCCAATCCCATGAAAGCGATCACCATGGTTATCTCGTAACGCTGCAAAATACGACAGGCGAGCTTTACGGGATTCCAGTAGCTGAGACTCCCACCTTAATGGAGGTGGCATTACCCATGGTTCGCGTTCTCCCAGAGTCCTATCGTTGTGCTGATACCTTAGAGGTAGCTCGCCATGTGGCTGTAATTCCCCACGACGGAGTACAACTTACCGTCTTTTTGCTTGATGTCGATCTGCTGCTACCAATTTTTGAAAGCCCTGAAAAAGGCTGAAAATTATAATTTCCATTTTACTTATAAAGCCTAGATGCCTGACATAGTAGCATACCCAGCATGAGCAAAAAGTCCTTGACAACTGGCATACAGCCTTAACTTATCACCAATGCCCTTCATATCATGTCCGGTTAAACACCCATAATATCTGTAGGGGCGGGTTTAGTGACAAATATTTGGAGACTCACAAACATGCCTTAAGTCAAAACCCGCCCTGCGACAGGTTTTCTCCTTTTTGTTGATTCATTAGACATCTCCAAAAACTGTCAAACCTTTCCTAGTAGTTGAATTTATTTGGGCTTGATGGTAATTGTAATTGCATTTTTAAATAAATAGTTCCAGGCATCATGAAATGTTAAACCACTGCCCCCTACTGTATACATAGCAAAATTTCCATCTATACTTCTGCTTGCGGCATCCGTACTTCCAGCAAAAACCTCAATGGTTACCCGATCCGCGCCATCTGTAGCAACAACAGCGGCAGCATGGTATGGGTAGTCTGCCTTTTTTTTCCAGCGGGGAAAATCAAGGTTCACAATAACGTAAGCTTGACCAACGCTTGGATTCGCTGTGTCATTGATAGCTGCCCCGGTTGCTTGAGCTGTTGTTAGTGACTGAATTGCTATTTCCTTATTCTTCTCATCATTTTGCCCGAAAACTCGGTTGGTAATAGACTCTCGGCTATAAGTCCCCTTGTGTGGTTCAAGGTATACTTGATTAATGATTTCTTCGGCGGTGTGTAAACAATCTTGATAAAATTGAATTCTGGGCAAACATTTCTTATAAGTCTTTCCATTATAAGATACATAATCAGACGCTCCCGTTTCGTGACAAGTTAAAGGGATGTGCTGAGCATAAATAAATTGGCCGCCCTCAGGGACGAAATACAGTTCGTTTTCAGACAATTTTCCCTCAGTAAGAAACTCATCTATCCCACCTTCGCTATAGCGTTGCACTGTAACCTGCTCGGCACTCATCTGGTTGACCACCTGAGCTGCCACAGAGTCTTTCTGCTCATACTTATCCCCTTGTTGTTCTAGAGTAAGCTGCGCCTGAACAGGTTTGTTTTCTTCCTCCTGGGGTAATATCTCTGCCTTATCCAAAGCTTCTGCTTCTTGCTGAGATGGTACTGTTTCTTCCTGGTGACTAGATGCCGCCTCCAAACTCCTCATTAGCGGATTATTTGTCACCCAGTCCGGATCGAGGAGTGTATAGGCTGGCATTTCCTTCTGTTGTTGCTGCCGTACAGATGAGTCAGGTTGAACTGTAATCTGTGGTAGTTGCCATCCAGTAGATTTTGATTTCCCTTGAACCTGGGGACTCCAAGAGGAAGAAGGCTTATTGACTCGCTCGTACATATCTCACCTCACCTAGAGTAAAGTGGTGTTTGGCAGAAAGTTCCCTCAATATTAAATCTAATAGGAGCTTCCGGATCGTAGTTGTTCTTCCCGCAACTGCTAAATTTGAATTGGTTCATTTAGGGAACTGGTATAACTTCCTTGAGTGCTTCGCTACACATTTCTTCCCGTTTCTTTGGATCTTGCCATGCTGCGCGAATCTCTACTTTGAGACTGTGGAGAGGGTCGAAATACAGGAAATACTGTCCGGGTTTGACCGCAGGAGCAGTGTAAACGCTCACGCCTGTCTCGCGATTGTAATATTCGTAGGAATGAATGCAACGCTTGCCGCCGCCACCTGGGGTATCTAGGACAAAAGTTGGAGTGTTGAAGCCTGCGGCTACACCACGCACATTCTTTTCAAGTTTAATAGCAGTCTCAACAGAGGTGCGAAGGTCTTCAACACCTTTAACTAAGTCGTGTTGGTAAACGTAGTAAGGCTGGATGTTAATATAGCTCAGTCGTTTGATGAGAAGCTGCATCTGGGAGGCTGTATCATTGACACCACGCAACAGCACCGTCTGATTACGCACCACTAAGCCAAGCTCGAACAACTGATTCATGGCAAGCTGGGTTATGCTCGTGATTTCGCTGGCGTGGTTGAAGTGGGTGTGAAGAGCAACCTCTTTGTGGAGTTGGCGTCCTAGATTGAGGACTGAGGTAATGGCCTTTAACCACTTCTCATCGCTAAGAATTTTCATCGGCATAACTGCAATTCCTCTAGTCGCAAAACGAATTCGCCGGATGTGAGGGATCTGAAGCAGCCGAAAGCCGATCGCTTTGATATGTTCGGCAGAGAGGTTATAGGTGTCGCCACCGCTGATCGCAACATCCTCAAGTTCTGGATGAGACTCTATATAGTTGAACGCTTCTTTCCAGCGTTGGGGAGCAATGGGGAGATTAACTTTTTTAACTATATTTGTGTCTCTGCCGACGGCGTAGCTACGGGTGCAAAAACGACAGTAAGCAGGACAGGTATCTAAAGGTAAAAATAGTGCCTTATGAGCATAGCGGTGAATCAAACCGGGTGCGATCGCATCTTTAAGTTCGTGGAGTGAGTCAAGCCTCAGCATTGGGTGGTCTTCCATCAGCTGATTGCTAGTTGGTATGAATTGTTTGCAGATTGGATCATGCCAAGGATCGCGCCAGTTAATCAGACTCAGCAGATAGGGAGTGATGCGGACAGCCATGGGCGTCTTCGAGAAGCCCTGACAGGCAGCTTTGATGAACTCATCAGGAGCAATATCTTTAATAGTTTTGATGAGATTTGGTTCATTGCATACAGAATGTTTGATCTGCCATTTATAGTCGATAAACTCGTCCTCAGAAACCTGGGAAAACGCAGGAATCTTACACCAGAAAGCATCGTCTAAGTAGGTGGCCATAAATATTTGTCGTTTAGTCAAGGCAGAAGGCAAAGGGCAGAGGGGAGATGTGAAGAGGCTTTGAGCATTGTTTATATTTCCTTACTTATCCCTTCCTACTTAGCAGCTCGCTGTGTTTAAACTTTTATAGATACAATCCTAAAGCCATCACCCCCAGCCCTCTCCCAATCTTGGGAGAGGGAGCAAGACTCCTTAAGGCTCCGGTTTCCCTTCTCCCAAAGTTGGGAGAAGAGGTGGCGGATGAAGGCTTCCCATCGTTGACATGCTCCCCCACCTGAATCGCGAGGGG
>DNXU01000313.1:0-32975 GCA_003505715.1 Cyanobacteria bacterium UBA8803
TTACACTAGCTCGATCCCCTAACTTACAGTCCGGCTCGTGATCGATAAAATAACCAAAGAGCATTTCGCCATCCTGGCGATACTGGCGCGTGTGTAAAATGTGAGCGTGCCAAACCCGATCAATTTCCTGGGTTGGCACCAGGACAATTTGGGGATACAGGTAACTGACAAACAAGAAAGTCTTGTAGGACTGAATGGCATGGAGTGCTTGTTGTCTAGTCCAGCCGCAACCGTTTTGAGGGTTCATTAGATACGCTGCTATTGCTGATAGATTGAGGGCTTTCAGTTTTTCCAGACAGGTTAGATCTAGGGTAGATAAGGCAGGATTGACCGCTGACATAGGTTGAATTCCTCTTTCTCTACGGCTTGATGTTTCTAGGACTTACGCACAGCCTTTATTAGTAGGGTGTGTTATGCGGTAGCTAACGCACCATTGCTGCTATATATGGCGTTTACCCTGAGCATAGCCGAAGGGTAGTTGCGTAAGTCCTGACTTTGTTTTACACACCCCGATCAGAAAATAGGGAGAGGGTAGAAGGGGAGGAGGAAGGAAAAGGAGAGGGATGATGAATAAGTAATCGCTCCTGAACTGCTTACCCCAATAACACATAAAAATCTCCCTCCCTCACCCCCTCACCCTCCTCACCCCCTCACCCCTATTTTTAATGTGGTCTTTCTAGCACACTTTTTAACTTAATGACATCCCCAACGACAGCGATCGCAGGAGCCTCAAACTGAGCTGCTGCCACCTGCGCCACAATTGTACCTAAAGTACCCACTAATTCCTCCTGCTCCGGTCGCGTTCCCCAACGAATCAAGGCGACTGGGGTTTGGTCACTCAACCCAGCACCGCAGAGTTCGGCGACAATGTGGGATAGATTGTGAAGCCCCATGTAAATGACAATCGTTTCTGAGCCTTGGGCGATACTGCTCCAATTTATTTTAGGTCGATACTTGCCCGCAGCTTCGTGGCCAGTCACAAACGTCACTGAGGAACTGTAAGAACGGTGAGTTAAAGGAATTCCGGCATAAGCGGGTGCAGCAATGCCAGAAGTCACTCCCGGCACTACCTCTACTGGCACCCCAGCCTTTACCAAGTCTGCCATTTCCTCACCACCGCGACCAAATACAAAGGGATCGCCGCCTTTGAGTCGCACAACTATGGCATGAGTATGGGCTTTATGAATCAATAGTTGAGTTGTCTCGTCCTGCAAGCGAGAATGACGCCCCCGGCGCTTCCCAACATTAATCTGTTCAGCTTGGGGATTAATCATGGCTAGAATTTGAGGACTGACTAGGGCATCGTAGACTACTACATCCGCACATTCCAACAGCCCCTTCCCCTTGAGGGTAAGCAGTCCGGGATCTCCCGGACCAGCTCCCACGAGATACACTTTCCCCAAGGGAATATGCGCTGCGGATATGCCCTCTGCCTCTGCTACAGCCTGGGCACAAGTACTACTAACCAATGTTGTAAGAGTATCTGTTGAGTTCGTCATTGAAAGGTACGAAGTGTAAGGGATCGGAGGTTGACATTGGCAGAACAAGCTAAAGGATGAGATGAAATTTGGCATCCTTTATTACAAAGTCGTCAAAGTTAGAAACTTTCTTGCTTCAGCTCACGGAGAAAAACAATCAGCAGTTTTAACCGCCTAGTGCAGTGCGGCAGAATAACCCACCCTTTAAAAAAAAGGTTAAAAAGCTTACTCTACAAGCTTTATTCCATTCTGCATAGCAGCATTCTGCCTCCCGCCTTCTTGCACTAGCACTTGATAAGTCTCCTTTGAAGCTTGGGGAAGAAATCATATAGCTCCCCCCTTTCCTTGGGGGGTTGGGGGGCAAGTGCTTATGCCCAGAAGGTTTTTCGAGCAATTCCAAAATTAACTCAGCTAATTGCGAAGTTGCGCCCATTGCTTCCCTCAGCTTCAACTCTAGTTGGGGAAACTGTGTTTGTAGTTGAACCACCTTTTGAGCGATCGCATCCGTAGTTGTGCCGCTGAAAAGAAAGTAGGGCAAAATTGCCATCGACTTGTGACCAGCATCTGCTAAACTTTGAATTTGCTCCGCCAGGGTAGGTTGTATCGACCAATAGGCCACCACAGCTTCCAACTGCTCAGCAATAGCTTCAATCGGCTGGTTGCCATCCCGGCGGCGGCTGCCGTGAGCTAACACAATTTTGGCATCGGCCTCTACCGTTGCCAGCATTTTCCCCATGCTAGGGTGAGATCCTAAGTGAGGACGCTGGTCAATGGCGATCGCTTGACCCAGAATCCTTTTAGCCAGCGTCACTTCTCTAGGAATATCCTCCATCACATGCACTCCCGGCAGCAAAAACAAGGGCACTAACTGGACTTGATGATATCCCGCCTCTAGGGCTTTATTAGCAAAGTCCCGGATTTGTTCGTGAAGGGGTAAGGTAGCTAGTTCTAAAGTCGCCGTGCCCACTAAGGGATACTGATTTCCCAGCAGAGCGCTTACCAGATCGGCCAGTTTTTCTACAGCCAGCTGGGGACGAGGGTCTCGACTTCCGTGATATACCAACAAATAAGCAGATGACAAGAGCAACGGCCTCAGTTGAAAGTGGAGATAGGGAATAGGGAACGGGAAATATCAGGATGTTTTATTCTGGGAGTTTTGAGGGGAGATTGGGGTGCCTAATTTTACTTTATACCACGGGAATAGAAATTAAGAACTCAGTGCCCTGACAAGGGGCTGAAATACATTGTAATCTTCCGGAGTGCTTTTCAACCACGATTTGATAGCTAATGGATAACCCCAAACCCGTACCTTGACCAATTGGTTTAGTTGTAAAGAAAGGATTGAAAGCTTGTTTTTGCACCTCTTCCTCGATACCATGCCCGTTATCAGCAATCCGAATTATTACATTCTGACTGGCATCAACTTCGGTACGAATCCTAATGGTTGGGAATGGGTAGTGGGTAATGGGTAATAGAGAATGGGTATCGTTTGCGAAAGTTTTTTCTTGACTTCCATTTTCCATGTTCCATTTTCCATTCCTTATTTCCCATTCCCTATGCCCCATATCCAAGGCATCAATAGCATTGCATAGTATATTCATAAATACCTGATTTAGCTGAGCAGGGTAACAATGAACTTGTGGCAGTTGACCGTACTCTTTAATAACTTGAATCTCAGGACGATGGAGCTGTTCTTTCAGACGGTGCTGTATGATAAGTAGGGTATTGTCGATGCCTTCATGAATATCTACCCATTTAGACTCGGATTCATCAAGGCGGGAAAAGTTCCGTAAAGACAGCACGATCTGGCGAATCCGCTCGGCTCCCATTTTCATGGAGAAGAGTAGTTTGGGGAAATCTTCTGCAATAAAATCTAGGTCAATATCTTCCTGCTGCTCAGTAATTTCGACACATGGATTAGGATAGTACTTAGTATAGAGCTGTAAGAGCTTTAATAGGTCTTGGGCATATTCCATTGCAGGTTGAATATTGGTATAAATAAAACCAACGGGATTGTTAATTTCGTGGGCAACGCCTGCTACTATTTGCCCCAGAGAAGACATCTTTTCTGATTGAATGAGGTGGGCATGAGTGCGTTTTAATTCCTGTAAAGCCTGTACTAACTCTTGTGCCTTTTCTCGTTCTCTAGCTTCGCTGGTTTTCAGCTTTTCCTCTGCCTTCTTGCGCTCGGTAATGTCGCGCAGAAATGTGGTAAAAACCTTTTCATTCCCCAAGTTCAGCTTAGAAATTGAGGCTTCTGCCGGGAACTCCGTGCCATCCTTACGGCGGCCAAAAATTCCTTGGCGCTCCCCTCCCATCTTTCTCGCTTGTCCCAAAGACTTGCCAAAATTAAGCATGTGTTGGTGGTGAGCAGTTGCCAAGCGAGCAGGCAACAGCAATTCCAAAGGTTGGCCTAGTACTTCTGCGGCAGAATAACCAAAAATCTTTTCAGCTCCTTGATTAAACATAACGATCTCGCCAGCCGAATTTACTGAAATAATTGCATCATTGGCAATCTCCAAGATACCTGCAAAACGAGCTTGGGAAGCTTGTAAGAGTGAGTTGGATTGCTCTAGTTTTTGATTAATTTGCTCGAGTCTAGCAGCTCGCTTTTGAATTACCTGGGCTAAGTGTATGACCAGAGCAACAAGTAAAGACAAAAACAGCCCCTCTAACAGCACGATATTTGCTACTGGAGTCAGCAAAGATTTAAACTCAGTTTTTAAAGCAGGTAGTTGAGCCAGAAGGTTGTGCTTCCAAGTTTCCAGGGCTTGCCAGAGAAATATACTCGCCGTCAAGACTCCAAAACTCACACTCCAGGGCAACCAGGGGTGCAAACGATTAAACGGCCTGTGTCCCAGAGATAAAACCCAAAGGCTTAATCCCAAAACGAGCAAACCTACAGCTGTGGGAATTGCCACTCCGGTCAGATAAACCCAACTGTGGGTAGTGCCTAGACCTGTGAAGTAGCCCAACAGGGCTATCGTACTCATGCCCACTACTGCTGAGGCTAGCACTCCGGCGATTGGCGTTGCCAGCTGGCGGCGTAATCTTATCCCAGAGGTTCCGTTCGTCCGGGTTAGACTCAGACAGAATATCGCTATTCCGATGAGGGTGAATCCAAAAGCCGTGTTCGGAGAGGGGCGACCGGGCAGAGGTCGATCGATTTCAATGAAAAATTGTCGGATCGGGTGGGCTAACCTTTGACTAGAGGCATGGCTAGGGGGATATAGAGTATTAGTGAGGTAATCCTGCATCAGCAGTTGGTCAATGCCCAGATTAACCTCAAAAATGTATTCAGCCAGCGTCAACCCACCGATGGCCGCCACCAGTAGACTCAGTCCTATGGCCAGTTTCCGCCAACCTTTGGCCAGAGCCAGTAAGGCCAAACCGCTGAGGAGGAAACCCACAGCCGTGTTGTAGCGCATCGGAGGAGAACCAGGGAGTACCTGAATCGACACCGTAGAGCGAAAATGCCATGCTACTATTACCACCAATCCCAGGACGGTACTGAATCCTCCAGCTGTGAGGGCAACGACCTGGGGCAGCTTGGGCATGGCCTTTTTAGCGTGTGATATAGCCATACACCTCAAATTATGTTGGAAAAGTTGTTAAGTTTTTATACACCTGGTTAAGGGGATTCCCCTATTATCTACTCTCAGTATCCCCCTTAAGAGGGATGACAAACAATAAGTTATTGTAAAAGTTAGCTAAACTGCTATGCCGTCTTTGGACTCTTCCTAATTCTGTCAGGCGACTAATGTATTTTTGAAGCCCAATATTCTTAATTTTTCTGCCAAAAAGAAGCGTACAAGTGTAAGCGATTACGATATCCACCCCAGCGTCTAGCAGGTCAGAACAAAATGTCCGTCTGAAGTCGTGGGGGCTGAAAGATTTAACCCCAGCTTCTTTAGCTCGTCGGCGAAGTATTTTTAAGACGGCATCCGGGTGCATGTGCCGCAACTGCACTTCACCACCTTTACGCACTGGGCATAGCAACGGCCCTGGTGTGAATCCCCGAACATCCAACCAATCCTCTACCAAGGCGATCGCATCTTCTGGCAGATAAACCGTGCGACTTTTCCCCCCCTTGCCCTGGCGGATCTCAATTGCGCCGCTGGTCGGATTAAAATCTTTGAGTACTCAAGAGTAATTTTCCGCTGGTTTGTGCCACTCCAATGAAAAAAGTTTTAGGGGATTTACAACAAGTCAACAATGACCTCTGAATTAAGGCTCTCAAAGACTTTGATTGGGAAATGTACTAAAGTGCTGTTAGAGCTTTGGCTAATTTCTAGATAGCCAGTCGGTCAAACTACCTCAAAAGTTATTGACATTGCTGCTAACTGACTTATATCAACCCGACCTACTCGTTGAGCAACAGGGAGATTAGTGTTAAAACTACCATCGGAGCGATCGCCATTATCGGTTAGCTCCCAAAGCAAATGATCAATCACCTCAATTGGAGTAGACAGCGCTACTGGGCCACTCTGTTGATAACTACGATTAGCGATCGCGTGTAACACCTTGAGGACATTTCGCAAAGGCGTTACACTCGCAACAATCAAAACCTCTGTCACTCCCAAAGGTTCTTGAGTCTGGAGATTGAACTCATCTCGATTTGGATCGGGAATTAATAGCGTTTGCCCTGCTTCCACTCGTGCGGCCTCAAATGCCGCTGTCCATTGACTAGGAAAAATGATAGTCATCTCCCCTGTTGGGTCAATCACCAGTACGCTGACATAGAGAACACGAGGCTCGTTATTGATAATTTGCAGTTGAACTGGTGTACTGAGCGGTAACTGGGAGAAGCTTGACTTATGAGTCGCTTTTTTAACCCGTTTAGATGGCGTTGAACCTCGTGCAGACGCTATTAACTGCGCCCCTGCACTCCGGGTTGGGACAACTTGAGCAATCAGCTGATTTCCGGCATCAGCCCGACTCAGAGAAGCCATCACATTCAGCTTTGATGAATCGGTATTGAGCATCATTTTCAAGATGCGGACGGCTAGTAAGGACTTGAATTTAGCCTGTAGCCTCAATAGAGCATCTCTCACTGTTTCAAAAGAAGCGCCAAACGAACCCGGAATTACTTCCAACCCAGGAGAGAATAAGCCTAAACTGCCATTCGGGGGGAATGGGGACGATTTTCTACCCCCTTGCTGTAATTGCTGACGATAATTATCAGTCATACGCCCGAAAATGTAATGGACTTCTTCCTGTTGCAGTGGTAAAACTTCAATACGTTTGAAGGCTTCTAAGGTAGATTTGGCTTGAGCTGTCTCTTTACCGAGGGATGGGTCAAGACCAATGCGTAAGCTGAAATTACTGGGAATTCCTCGGACTTGTTCCAGGCATAACGCCCCCGGTTGAATGACTCTGGATTGAGATGCATCTAGCAGTTTGCCTTGCCCGACTAAACCCTGACGCGATTCCAATTGCACTCG
Source organism: Cyanobacteria bacterium UBA8803 (assembly GCA_003505715.1). Taxonomy (GTDB): domain Bacteria; phylum Cyanobacteriota; class Cyanobacteriia; order Cyanobacteriales; family Coleofasciculaceae; genus UBA8803. The sequence continues at coordinate 6,923 of DNXU01000313.1, forward strand.
TCCAAAGAATTTACCAGCCGTATCAACTACAGCAAAAATAGCGTTTTTTTCAAATGCAGCGAGACTCTTAGAATCAACGCCTCCCAACCACAATTCTACTTGTTGACCTTCTACTTTAGTAATAACGGCCTCAGCCGAAGTCGCCAGTTCATCGGTGAAGTAAATGTTTTTTTGTTCGTTAGCACTTCCTGGTTTAGTCTCCAACTCAGGCGTTTGCATAGTAAAGGAAATTTGTGAAGTGTTGCGAGCAATATTGGGGAGAGCATTAAGAATGGGTTCCCTACCTATTTGTTGCCAGAAATACTGAGTCATTAGATAAGTAAAAGCGCCAGCACTGAAGCCACCAAAGGGATAATCGGCAGCAAGTTGGTCGCGACTTGTCGAAGTAATAACGACTCCCTTTGCCACTCCTGTTCTGCGTCGCTGTATAAACTCAGATGGAGTTAGATTGAGTCGAGATAGCCATTGTTGTTGATAGGTTCTCTCTTCAGGACTAACTTGAAATTCAGCACCACCTCTTACGGCTCTTATTTGCAGATTTCCCCGTTTTGCTCCACCCGAATGGCAACAATCTAAGACAACTGTAACGTTTTCTGTTTTTAGAGCTGTCATCAGCAGAAATAGTGTGTGTCCTGTGATATCCTGCACGATACTGCCAGCGTTAGGATTAGCGGGACGCTGACTATCAAAGGGGACAAGGGTGCTGTTGAGTCCGTCTGGATAATCCTTATCAGGGTCAGCGACTTGAGAGCCATGTCCAGAGTAATGGAATACTACGATATCCCCTGGTTTAGCTTGTTGAATCAGATGAATTTCAAAGGCGTCTAAAATTCCTTGGCGAGTAGCGTTTTGGTTGGTTAAGGTGAGGATATCTTGGGGGTTGAATCCAAAGCGATAGATGAGAAGATGGCGCTGCAATTCAACATCATTGATACACCCATTTAAGGAAGAAAGTTGGCTAGTTTCCGGATAATCATTGATGCCGACTAGTAGCGCTAATTTACGAGAGGACGTTTGAACGCCACGAAGAGTATCTAAGCGAGGTTTGAGATTACAACTATTTACACTAACAGTTGCGATCGCAGAACCAGCACCTTGTAAAAAGAGACGCCGTTTAATGGGAGGCATAGTCGAATAACTGATTAATCATGGCTCTTGACGGGAAAATTCAATCACGTTTTGTTTAATGGTGTAGTTATACCCCTCAAAAAAGTCTTGTCCCAACAATCCCATCTCCAAGGCGGGTGGTGCAATCGATACTGTGGTATTTTTCTTAAGGCGACCTGCAATGCTCTGGGACTTGACAAATGCAACACCAAATGTAGCGACTGAACCATCCGCAATTGTGGCTTGTGTCATTCCTACAGGTTTTAACCCCATTTTTACTGCCATGTTTTGGGTGATGACTGTATCAGTAGAACCTGTATCAAACATCATGGGAAATCTATAGTTGTTGTTGAACGTGACTTCAACAATTGGAATATCTTTATTTCGCCTTGTGATGGGAACGGTGAAATATTTAGGGCTAGTTTCCGCTAGACAGGGCGTTTTCCGGCGACTGACGGCTCGATAGGAAGACCGGCGACGAAATTCAATGATATCTTCTTTGATGGCGACATCATACCCTTGATAGAAATCTTGCCCTAGGAGTCCCATTTGTAAGGCTGCGGGTGCAACAGCTACCGGAACATCAATTCTAAAACGTCCATCAATTTCTTGAGATTGAGCCAGGGCAATGGGCAAAATCACAACTGAACCATCAGCAATTCTCATGCCTCCTATTCCAATCTGTGGTAACTGTAACGCCGCTGCCATTGACCCAGTGATTAACGTTTTAGAAGCACCGGTATCAAATAGCATATCAAATTTCTGGTCATTGATGCTAATTTCCACAATAGGAATACCTCCAATTCGTCCTTGAATAGGGACAGAGAAAAACGCGGGATTGGTATCACCGGAACAGGGTTTTGAAGGTTGTGGTGTTGCTTTGAGTTTGGCATCGGCTAAATAACTTTTGTATTGGGTCAGTTTTCGTTGAGCTATTTGGTAATGACGGCTGGAAGAGGGAACTCCTTTTAATAAATTAATCGCATCTTGCCATTGGTTGGCGACTAAGTTCCAATCATCGCGACTAACGGCAGAACTACTGATAGTTACTGCGCCTGTGGCGGTATCAATCGCCCGTTGATAATTATCAGGAACTTTCTGAGACGGTTGAGAGAGTTGTACTGGTTTCGATGTGGTTGATGGCTTGGATTTAGTAGGAGGTTCAGCGGCTGATGCTATTTTAGATGTTAGATTTGAAGTGGTAGTTTGATGGAGAGAGTTAGCGGTTTTAGTGTTAGTGCAAGCTGTAACATTTACTAGGGCAAATGTACTGAGTAATAGGATTGCTGTGCCACGGCTTAGAGAATTAATAAGATTGAGAGGGTTGTGTTTTGTCGGTTTTGGAGTGTTTAGCTGAGTCATTACGGTTGCATCCTCAATAGTGGAGAGATTACCTATCTAATTAGCTATAGTTCTGAGGGATATTGAGGTATGCAATTTTAAGAAGTTTGCAGGGTGAAAGTGCAATCGCTTTTTGCTAAAGTCAAAACAAAAGTCCCTCACTTCCCTCTTAGCAATAAGTAACCAAGAAAAATCAGGCTTTCCCCCTTAGTAAGAAGAAGGTTAGAGAGGAGTTTGGAGTATTTTTACAAGGAGTCTTTCGCTTTGGTATAATTCCCCAGAGAAAAGTAAGCCCGATTCACCTTTATCAGAAATCTTCTCTCCGCCGTACAGTCACCGATTTTCTGATAAAAATGCCTAAAGCACCAACAGCCAAGATACCTAAGGTAGAAGTGGGTTCAGGAACAGATGTAGGCACAGTAGGTGTCAATAGTAAGGCACGACCTTGACCATTCACAAAACCAGCCGCCACAATCTGCCCTTTATTATTAATGTCATTTGCCCAAATTAAATTAACGTTGGAGTCGTCAGAAATTAGGCTATTCAAATCAGTCATGATGCCATTTTCCCAAAGGAAAGCTTTAGATCCTGACTGGCCTACTACCTGACCTAAATTATTAATACCAGTGGCGATCGTGAAATATTCTCCTCCGGGAAGTGTTCCGAGGTCGTTTGATGGAGTAATGACACTGTTGGGAGCTATCAGGAAGGCGCGAAAATCAACATTAGGCAAGTTTGTGGTTGAATAACCAACGACCTGACCTAAGTCGTTAATGTCAGAAGCAGCGCTAAAGTTACCACCAAGAGTGCCGAGATTGTCCGTTGGGGTAATAACAGTGTTAGGAGCTGTACGGAAGGCACGATAACCATTACTAGTTGATGAATAACCGACGATTTGACCAGAGTTGTTGATACTTGCGGCGGTGCTACTGAAGCCACCATCAAGAGTGCCAATATCAGTTAAAGTACCTCCATTGTAGAGGAAAGCACGAGTATATCCTTCTGGGGTTCCTATCTGACCAACTACCTGGCTTAAATCATTGATGCTATAGGCAATACTATAGTTAGCTGTGGGTTCACTTATAGCTGTCATACCCTCACTCTTGCTCCAGAGGAAGACTTGATAAGTATCTGTCCCACCGACAACCTGCCCTAAGTTGTTGATGCCAAAGGCAGAGCTTTGTGTTCCATTAAGTGTGCCAAGGTCGAGCATCCCTTCACTTTTGTCCCAGAAAAAGGCATGTTCAGCTTGATTGGGAAGTCTCGAAGCTCCAACAACCTGACCTAGGTCATTGACTCGATAGGCAGCAGTATTTTCACTGCCGAGACTACCAAGGTCAGTGATGGAATAAAGAGAGGCAGCATTGGTAATACTAGTTGTACTCAGTCCAACGACAGTGAAGGTTGTTAAAACAAGACTGAGCTTTGCAATGTTAGGGTTCATCTAATCTCTTCTTTTGGTATTGTTACCTAAAGTCAAAGTCCGCTACTCTTATCAGCAATTTGACCGTTCAATACTGTGTAGTTCTGGCAAAATACTTCCTATGCACACACGGGTTACTCCGCCTCACCAATCAAGGTGAAAGCCGCCCAGTTTCTAGGATTTGGGTGTTGTTTCATCGTCGCTTTATCAGAATTATGCTGCCAGAAGCGATCGCTAGCCTCATAAATCGCTCTCTACAGCCTCAAGGAATTACGGCAAAAGTTAGTATCAGAGCTGACACCTTGCGGATAATGATCGAAGCCCAGCAAGTTGACAGTAGTAATTCTAGTTGGCTTAGCTGGTGTGTGGTTAGGAGAGTGAGTGCTGAATTGGGTTAGTAATGCATATGGGCTAGACATCAAGAAAAATTAATAACTATGAAACCAAAATTCGGACTACTGGCACTTATCACGATTCTTGCTACAGTCTCAACGCCTTGGCAGTTGAGGACACAAGAAAATACTTCTTTAATCTCAAACACATCAGCACAAGCACAAACGACTCAAGACCGAAGTGAAGAGGCGTTGCGCCTGTACCAATTAGGTGTTCAGCAATATAACCAAGGTCAGTTTCGAGAAGCCCTAAAGACGTTTGAGCAGGTCTTAAGGATTGTCAGAGCAATTGGCGATCGTCAAGGCGAAGGAACAAATCTCAATAACATTGGGCTAGTTTACTACCGTCTAGGGCAGTATACCCAAGCCTTGAAGTACTATCAGCAAGCCCTAACCATTCACAAAAAAGTGGGCAACAAAGCAGAGGAAGGGACAACTCTCAATAACATTGGGGTAGTTTACAAGAGTCTAGGGCAGTATACCCAAGCCTTGAAGTACTATCAGCAAGCCCTAACCATTCACAAAAAAGTGGGCAACAAAGTAGAGGAAGGGACAAATTTCACTAACATTGGGTTAGTTTACAAGAGTCTAGGGCAGTATACCCAAGCCTTGAAGTACCATCAGCAAGCCCTAACCCTTCACAAACAAGTGGGCAACAAAGCTGGGGAAGGGACAACTCTCAGTAATATTGGGTTAGTTTACAACAGTCTAGGGCAGTATACCCAAGCCTTGAAGTACCATCAGCAAGCCCTGACCATTGTTAAACAAGTGGGTGATAAAACAGGGGAAGGGGCAACTCTCAGCTACATTGGGCGAGTTTACTATAGTCTAGGGCAGTATACTCAAGCCTTGAAGTACCATCAGCAAGCCCTGACCGTTGTTAAACAAGTGGGTGATAAAACAGGGGAAGGGATAACTCTCAATAGCATTGGGGGAGTTTACAACCGCCTAGGGCAGTATAGCCAAGCCTTGAAGTACTTTCAGCAAGCCCTGACCATTCACAAACAAGTGGGCAACAAAGACGGGGAAGGGGCAATTCTCAGTAACATTGGGGGAGTTTACAACCGTCTAGGGCAGTATAGCCAAGCCTTGAAGTACCATCAGCAAGCCCTGGTCATTGCTAAACAAGTGGGCGACAAAGACGGGGAAGGGAAAATTCTCAATCACATTGGGTTAGTTTACGACAGTCTAGGGCAGTATACCCAAGCCTTGAAGTATTATCAGCAAGCCCTGGTCATTGCTAAACAAGTGGGCGACAAAGCTGGGGAAGGGACAATTCTCAATAACATTGGAGAAGTTTACAACTGTCTGGGACAGTATTCACAAGCAGAAAAAGCGCTATTCACTGCCATCAAGATTTTGGAGCCTCTGCGCTCGGGACTAAGTGATGGTGATAAAATATCATTCTTTGACATGCAGGGTGGCATTTATGCATCGCTGCAATACGCCTTGGTTGCTCAGAATAAGACCAATACTGCCCTAGAAATTGCCGAACGAGGTAGAGCCAGAGCCTTTGTCGAATTATTAGCTTCACGGTTGTCTTCACAATTAGAAGATCAATCAACTATCACTCCACCAACAGCCTTGCAAATGCAACAAATTGCGAAGGCTCAAAATGCGACTCTCATTCAATATTCGATTATTCGGGACCGGATTAAAGTTCAAGGAAAAGAAGAATGGAGCGAATCCAGACTGTTTATTTGGGTTATCCCCCCTACTGGCAGAATCATATTTCGCTGGGTTGACCTCAAACCCCTGCTCAAGCAGAATACCTCTCTAAGCGAATTAGCTCCCAACTCTCCATCTGTTGTACCCGTTGCGCCTGAGTCCCCAACGGATATCACTACTACTGCTAAATCTGCTCCACAATGGATGATAACTTGGAGCCATCCAGGAGCGATCGCTCTTGTTATCCTCAGTGTCGGTAGTCTCATCGGCTTTTCTATCTGGAGTGTGCGATTCATCCTCACTCGCACAGCCATCCAAAACAGAAAGCTCAAGCATCATTGGTTAATTCCTTGTTTATTATTTGTCTCAGCCGTGGGTAGCGTTGGTGGGCTTATCTTTTTGATGACACGAAGCCAACCCATTGCTCAAAACCGCAATCTAACGAATGATTCATTACTCTCTCAACTAATTGGCAACACCCGCGTATCTCTGGCTGAAAACGATAGCTTCACTCAACAGATACTTCGCGGTTTAGGAATAGTTCCCAAAGGACAAAAAGGGAGTCAAAGCGACAGACTACAACAACTCCATCAGATTCTAATTGAACCCATTGCCGACCTTCTGCCAACAGACCCCAACGCCCGTATTATCTTCATCCCTCAATCATCATTGTTCTTGGTTCCTTTTCCTGCCTTAAAAGACGAACAAGGTAAATACTTGATTGAAAAACATACCATCCTCACTGCCCCCTCAATTCAGACATTGGATTTAACCCGCAAACAAAAGCAACGTCTACGGGTAACGGATGCGTTGGCGCTACAGGGGAAGAATGCGTTAGTCGTAGGAAATCCCACCATGCCCAGCGTACCTCCCCAAATTGGAGAATCGCCGCAGCAATTACCCAGTCTTCCTGGTGCGGAACAAGAGGCTAAAGCAATCACCAAACTGCTCAAAACGACTGCCCTCACTGGCAATCAAGCAACGAAGCAAGCTGTTTTAGAGAAGATGGCAGATGCCCGAATTGTTCATTTAGCAACTCACGGATTACTTGATGAGTATAGAGGATTAGGAAGTGCGATCGCTCTGGCTCCCTCTAGTCAAGATGATGGCTTACTGACTGCCGAGCAAATCCTCGACTTGAAACTAAATGCTGAATTAGTTGTCCTGAGTGCCTGTGATACTGGACGAGGCAAGATAACGGGAGATGGCGTGGTTGGGTTATCTCGCTCCTTGATTACAGCAGGAGTTCCAAGTGTATTGGTTTCTCTATGGTCGGTTCCCGATGCTCCCACCGCATCATTAATGATTGAGTTTTATCGAAATCTCCAGCACAACCCAGACAAAGCCCAAGCCCTGCGAAAGGCGATGCTGACAATTATGAAACAACATCCTGACCCCAGAGACTGGGCAGCTTTTACTTTGATTGGGGAAGCCGAGTGAGAGTGAACAAAACTGCGCGATCAAGAAAAAGGATTAGATGCTTTTTAAGCCTTGTATGAAGACGTTGTAGGACTGAAGTAATGGCGCTCCATCTTAACGCTGATAAATTGCCCCACCTGCCGCTTTCTTGAGTATCTTAGCCAACCCTTTCGTCGCGGTATTCAACGGCACAATCCAAATGTGTTCTGAAAAATTTAACTCATTCGCCAAACGATTCAAGAGTTTTTGGTCTTCACTTTGTTGATCCATTTCTATAAGCGATCGCTTGCGCTTCACCCCCAGAACATAAAACGGTTGCTCAGGAAAATACTGCACCACTTTTCGCACCAAATACGCCTCTTTTACCTCCGAGTAATGCGCCAGTTGCTGTCGAATTTGGGCTTCGGCTTCTGCCGATAATCCGTGGCGTTCAAAACGGTCATTTTCCCATGCACCAGAACGTTCCCGTCGTGCCAAAAGCAATAAATCGTAATGCTTCTCGGCGCGTTGACGATACTTCGCCGCTTCCTCTTCCCGTCCCTGCCGTTGCAGAAAGCTGTAAATCAACTGGCATCCGTCGATAACCGTACTGGGGTCTTTTGCCATCGTCGTTTCTATATACTCAACCCCCGCTTCATCGCCCTGTTGAATTAAAAGTTGCCCCAAGATGTAATTGGCAGAAGCATGATCCGATTGCATCTCCAAAACAGAGTGCAAAAAGGGAATGGCCTCTTGATGTCCCCTCAACTCCATCGTCCACTGGGCCCGATTCCAAGCTTCTTCTACCGTTAAGGGACTGTGGGAGGCTTTCTCCTCCAACGCTTGTAATGAAGCACGGATTTCCTGAGCATAGGTATAGCGTTCCCGCCATTGGAAATTAACCGCCGTCCGCCATTCGGTATCCAAGGTTTGCGTTAGTTGTGCCAAAGCCGTTCCCAAAAATTGCCGTGCTGCCGTTACCTTCACGGGTTGGGGTAAAGTAGGAGGTTGGGAGTAGCCCAGCGCCGTTAAACGGTCAGTGAGGCAGGGGTGGGTGTCGGCATTATCGGTCTGAACCAGTAACGCCTGCTGTAGCCATTTTTGCTCGTTTTCCGGTTCGCCCCCAGCCGCCAAAGCCTTGGCTAACCCTGTAAACGGGGACTTCGGGGGTTCGAGTCGTTCGTCTGCTTGCTTGTAAACCTTTGTCCAGAAGGATTGTTCTAAGACTTGACTTTTAATCTGTAGATTCAGGAGTGCCTCGGCAATGTGCTGACTGCCAGCGAGTTCAGCGGCACAGCGGTCTGCCTCGTATTCATTCGCACGGGCAAGAACAAAGGAATAGGCACTGAAAAAGGGCGCATACCAATTGAAAAATCCATTAAACAGTGCGGTTGCCCCTGCCTGTTCGCTTTGGTGCAACCGCTCCAAAATCTGTGCCCAAGTTTGTCGTACCCGATAAATCCACCCGGCAAACTTACTGTGATTCCCCGATAGATGTCCCAACTCGTGGGCAAGAACCGCACGAAACTGCTGGGGGGAAAGGGCTTGCATTAAGGGCAGTCCCAGGAGTAAATAGTTTTGCTGCCATCCGAATAAACCCAGACGGGGAACCTGAACCACGGCTGCATTGAATTCTGAGTTGAGGAGAACACGGTGAAACCGAGGTGCTTTTAGGGCGTTGGTAAGTTCATCAATCAGTTCAAATAAATGCGGTACTTGTTGGCGACGCAGTTCCAGTCCTTTGGGGGGTGGGATACTCACCCAAAGCGATCGCAAAACAATAAATATTGGCACTAACAATAGGATAAGCAGCTTAATGAGAGCGCCATTAATCCGACCACTGTAAACTACAAACAGCACGACAATCGCGAATGCCAGTAATAACCCCACCAATACGGCAAAGATATAGGCATAACCGAGAACGGCGAGAAGTCCTACTCGCAGTTTATAGCTAGCCGGTTGCTGCTGGGCATAGGTTTCTAGTTTTTGTACTAAGGCGTTAAATTCTTCCCTGGTCATTTTGAATTTTGAATTTTGACTTGTATAAATACCCTCCCAGTAAAGCGACTGGGATAGTTGAAAGTAGAGCGATAGCAACGTACTGATTCAGCACTTGGAATCCCAAAAGTATCCAGCCCAAGAACGCTGAAGAAACTCCCATAACAAAAGCGTGTTTTAATTCTAATTTTTTAGCAAGACGAGCCGTGAGAAAACCGCCGCTCAGGGTGAAGAGCAAACCAACGATTAAATTCACAACTATCAACGATTCATAACTAAATAAAGTTGGGGTTACTTGCTCAGGGTTGGCGCTAGTGATTCCTACTATCAATCGATAGGCAAAACCGCTGATAAAATTAAAAAATTTGGTAGCGATGACATCCAGAAGCAATCCGTAAATCACCGCTTTGATATTAAAATTGTTCAGAGGACTTTCTGATTTTTGGCGAACAGGTTGATGATGAGCCGACTCCACACTTGGAGACTGGCTAATAGCTTGGCTCATTCCCTTATTCATGATTCGCACAGTTTGCAACCAAATCACCGAAAACACCAAAATCGTACCCGTCTTTGCCAAGAAAAACCAAGGCGATAACTCTCGTTCACGGTAATTCCTTAGCTCCTCCCAGTAAAATTGGGTCATTACATTCGAGGCAATTAAGAAGACGTAATACCACGGTATCCACCGTTTTAAAGCTGCTCCCCAACGAATCAGTTCACTCCCTCGTGACTTAAAGTGATTAGCCAGAGTTGTCAAAGTATTTCCTATACCCCAAAGGCTATAAAAGGGAATAGCAAAACGAGCAACGGCTCCCCAAGGGCTGATGGGGTATTGATGAAATACTCTTCCCAGACTGGCGTGGAAGCGATGCAGCCACACTAAAAACAGCGCAATTGTAATCCAGGAAATCCAATCAGTCAGGGATTCTAGGGGATACCATAGTGAATTAATTCCACTTACTATGTAGTAGACTAGGTAGGATACAAATCCAGTCGCATCGGCGGCATTCAGTACTTTGTAAATGTAGCGGGATGTAGACCAAACGAGGGAATAAAGAACAAATAGACTATTAAATGCAACCCACAACCAAAGGAAGCCAACCAACACTTGATTAAGGCGCTTGGGTAGCTTCGCTGCTTTGGTAGAGCCAGAAGGTTTAACAGCATTCCTTGTTGTGTTAGAAGCACCAGACGTTACGAAGAGAGAATCGGATAATTCTGAGGGCTGAGTTGCATTAGAAACCTGCGTTGGTATCTCACTGCTCAAGTCTAAATCCTGATACCAAGCCGGAAACTCTTGACCTGTTTTTCTACCATAAATCGTCACCGTTTTAATGGGTTCAGCCTGCAATTTTCGCAACCCTTGATGCACAAACTGCACCACTTTGGCTTGAGGAGGCACCTGAAGCGATTCCAACATTACCCGCAGACAATTGCCTTTGAGATTGGCTTGGGCAGTGATACCTTTGGCGGAAAGAGAGCGATTGAGCAGGGACGCGATCGCTTTCGCATCCCCAAGCTTGGCTCGTTCTAAAATAGGTGGCGTGCTCGTCATGTCCTTATCCTCAACAGGTGAGCCAATTGATTGCTCAAATACCTATAGTTCTGATAGCCGTTTTCCTATGCAATGTTCTTATTTGCCCAATCGACGCCGCAAATCCTCCCTAGCCCGTTCAACCGCCGGAAATGACCCACTTTGAATCGCTTTATCGTAAGAATCGAGGGCTTCTTCGTAACGCCCTAATTCTTGTAGTGCCAAACCTCGGTTATACCAAGCCCAGCCAAATCTGGGGTTAACTTGAATCGCCTGATCGTAAGCTGCGATTGCTTCTTCATACTCTCCCAAGTCACTCAGGATACTTCCTCGACCATTCCAAGCATCAATGTTATTTGGATTGATTTGCAAGGCTTTATCATAAGAGGCAAGGAAGTCTTGGGTGTCAGATAAAAAAGCAGCTCGGTAATACCAAGAGTCTGATTGTCGTAGCTTTGTTTGCAGCACCAAATCGCCAGATGCGATCACCTTTTTATACTCTCTCCATTTCCGCTCTAGAATAATTGGAGCATTCCAAGTGCTTCGGTAAGTCGGATCGATTTGTGTAGCTTTGGCATAGGAATTCATTGCTTCTCGATACTGCTGCATTCCAGCTAAAGCCTCTCCACGATAAGCCCAAGCATATTGATTGTTAGGTTCGAGTTCAAGGACTTTATCAAACGAGGCAACGGCTTCCTCAAATCGTTGTAAGCTTCCTAAAGCTTTGCTGCGCTGATACCAAGCATTGAAGTAATCAGGTTTGAGTTGAACAGCTTTGTCAAACGAGGCAAATGCCTCTTCATGACGTTTCAAGGAAGTTAGAACTAAACCTCGATTATTCCAAGCTTGAGAAAAGTCTGGCTGGAGTTGAACGGCTTTGTCACAAGCGGCAAGTGCCTCTGGATGCCGTTTCAATGTCCATAGCGCACCACATTTATCTTTCCAGCCTTCAGCAAAATTTGGATTAATTTGTAGCGCTTTGTTCGCAGAAACTAGGGCTTCATCAAAACGCTCTAATTTTCTTAATGTTAGACTACGACCACTCCAGGCTTGGATGTAGTTTTGATTAATTTGTAGCGCTTTGTCATAAGCAGCCAGTGCTTCTGGATAGCGTTTCAGCTTAGATAATGCCTGAGCTTTGTTATACCAGGCTTGATGATTATTTGGATTAGTTTGAATAACTTGTTCAGCAGCCGAAAGTTCGGCTTGGTACTGTGGCGATTGCTGTAAGCTTGGGCTGGATTGATAGGAGGAAGTTCTCGGATAATTAGCTGCAAATATCTCGGTAACTTGAGAAGCAAAATAACTAATACCTACCAAAGAAATAGCAACTAATGCTACGATTGCCGATAACTTTACCGAAGTTAATTTAGGGCGTGGTGTTCGGGTTGGAGGATTAACGGGTTCAGCAAAGGTTTCGGTAGCCAATGAAGGGGGAATTAATTCAAATTCTTGATGCCAATCGGGAATATCTTCGCCTGCCTGTTTTCCGTAAATCTTAACCTGCTCAATGGATTCAATTCCTAAACGGCTTAATCCATCACGAATTACCCTGACTAACTCAATGGCTGGTACTTGAGCGGATATTAGCATTAGCTGTAGGCAACGCTGGTCTAAAATCGCTTTAACAGTAATACCTTTGGGTTGTAAGGAACGGTTTAGGACTGCCGCGATCGCTTTTGGATTCCCTTGTCGGGCAAGTTCTTTCAAGCTGGGTTGGGTGGGAGTTGGAGTTGATGGAATTTCATGGTCTAAAGCGCTTTTAGAGGTAATTTTATCGTCTTTATTCATGGTTCTTAGGATTTGAATGGAAATAAAAATTCCTACAAGTACAATGAGAAGACATAAAAAAAGGCTTAACGGAGTGTTGATCAATGCTAGGGTATTGTAAGTTCCATGAATGAGTGTGGCTGAACCCCAGGCTCCTAAAATTGAAAGAATTTTGTTATCCGTCTTAGAAAACTTAGCTCTGCCCAGAAAGAATCCCATTGCTACGGCACAAATGCCGTGCATAGGCAGAGTCATAAAGGTTCTTGTTGTTGCTAAAATTAAACTAGGTATTGCACTCCGTTGAAATGAAAAAACATATAAAATATTTTCTAACGTGGCAAAACCTAATCCCAAAATAACGGTATATAATATTACATTCGTTTTATTAGCAAAGCCCTTGGTTTTATTGACAAACAATAAAATAAATAAAAGCTTAATAGATTCTTCAATAATGCCTGACCATAAAAATCCCATAAATAGGGCATCATTAATTGTGATAGAGGAAGAATTTTTTAGAGTAAAACTCTGTTGCAAATAGGTAGAAAATTGACCCGAATTAAACCAATAATCCCCCATAGTTTCAATAATCCCAATGGGGATAATTGAGCTAATACCGAGGAGGAATACCTTGATTTTGGCTCCAAAGGATTTCCCATGATGACGATCGCGTTCGTAGCAGTAGCATAAAAACGCGATCGCGGGTGAGATGGCAATGAAGATGCTCCACAGTAGAGACATAGTTGTTTACGTTCTCCCAATCCTTTGGGAGTTTGGTGGCTTAATTAGTGATAGTTCTGGCAGACTACTTGCTATGCACACAGGGGTTACTCTGCTTCACCAATTAAGGTGAAAGCCGCCCAGTCTCTGGGATTCGGGTGTTGTTTCATCGTCGTCAGCATCGCTTGTCGCAGTGCTTGGGCTTTATCGGGATTATGCTGCCAGTTGCGATAAAATTCGGTCATTAAGAATGCCGTTGGAGCATCGGGAACTGACCATAGAGAAACCAAAACACTGGGGACACCTGCGCTAATTAGAGAACGAGACAGTCCGACGACACCATCACCTGTAATTCTGCCTCTACCAGTATCGCAGGCACTTAAGACGACTAAGGAGGCGTTTAATTTTAAATCCAGAATTTCTTCAGCGGTGAGTAAGCCGTTAACTTCTCCGATTTTGTTCTGGGAGTTGGGATTGGGTGCTAACGCGATCGCGCTCCCTAATCCTCTTTGTTCATCTAGTATCCCATGAGTTGCCAGATGGATGATTCGGGCAGAGGGCATTTTCTTTAAGATGGCTGATTTCGCGGCTTGATTACCTGTAATCGCTTGAGTATTCAGCAGTTTAGCGATAGATTTGGCTTCTTGTTCTGCGCCGGGAAGACTGGGTAGTTGTTGTGGAGGTTCGCCAGGAAACGGTGGTACGCTGGGCATGGTAGGATTGCCGACAATTAGCGCGTTTTTGCCCTGTGAGGGTGCGAAGCTTTGCGCCCCTACCCTCTGCCCTTGTTTGCGGGTTAAATCCAGAACTTGAATAGAAGGTGCAGTGAGGATGGTATGTTTCTCAATCAGATAGTTCCCATCAGCATCTTGTAAGGCGGGGAAGGGAACAAGAAACAGAGATGATTGAGGGATGAAGATAACACGGGCGTTGGGTTCTGTTGGCAGTAGGTCAGCGATGGGGTCAATTAAGATTTTATGGAGTTGTTTGAGGTGATTGGTTTGACTAGTCTTCTGTCCTTTGGGAACTATTCCTAAACCGCGTTTTTTGGTCTCTATAGAGTCACGAGTGTCTGAAACGAGTTGAGCTAGCAATGAATCATTCTTAACATTGCGATTTTCTACAATGGGTTGGTTTTGCGTCATCAAAAAGAACAGTCCACCACTGCTCCCAGCAGCTAATAAGAGCAGTGATGAGGGAACTAACCAGCGAGGTTTTAACGTATAGAATTTAGGGATTAGCCCCCCTAATCCCCCAATTATGGGGGGAACTAGAAGATTTTTTTCCTCCCCGCCAACGTCGGAAGTAGCTTTTCTAGTGAGGAAAAATTGCCCACTCCAAATAGATAAACCAATCACACTACTTGTGGAGAGGATGAAGAGAACTATTACTATAGGATGTTTCCAAGGCGTTGTAATTTCTTGTCCCAGTTCAGGGGTAGGAGTTACAACGGTTGAGGAGTTAGGAGTAGCAGGTACAACTGATGGAGAGTTGGGAACTAGCTGTGTCAGAGAAGTATTTTCCTTTTGCCACAGGGGGGTGAGGTCAACGCGGCGAAATGCAGCTTCACCAGTGGGTTTGATTATCCAGATATAGAGTTCTGATTCACGGAATTCTTTTTTACCTAGAATTTTGAAATCATCATAAATAATCGAATATTCAATCAGGGTGGCATTTTGGGCTTTAGCGATTTGTTGAAGTTGCTGTGCTGTTGGTGGATTAATAGCTGATTGAGCAGATGATTGTGGAGACAATCGTGAAGCTAATAGCTCTACAAAAGCTCGTGTTCTCCCCCGTTCTGCAATTTCCAGTGCTGCCTTAGCCTTACTCTGGGCAATGAGGACTTGTTGTAAAAGTCTGTAATCTTTAACCTGTGTTTCAAAAAATGACACCTTATTAGTGTCATCTAATCTTAATCGTAGAGATTCCCAAACCTTGATACTACTAAATAGAGTTTTTTCTGCTGCTGGGAGATTTCCAGCACGAAATAGACTATTACCTAAATTTCCTAAGGATTCGCTTTCCCCTTGCCGATCATGAATTTCCCGTGCAATAGTCAAGCTTTGCTGAAAGTGCTTAATCGCTTTGATATAGTCGCTTGAGACCAAGTAAGTTGCTCCCAGATTTTGCAGACTGGCTCCCTCTCCCTGGCGGTCATGAATTTCCCGTGCAATAGTTAAGCTTTGCTGCTGATACTTAATTGCTTTCGGATAATTACCTAACGAATGATAAGTAATACCAAGATTTCCTAGTGATGCTCCTTCCCCCTGACGATCATGAATTTCCCGTGAGATTGCTAGATTTTGCTCAAAGTACTCAATTGCTCGTATGAAATTGCCTAATGAACGGTAAGCATTTCCCAGGTTTCCTAGCGCCCGCGCCTCCCCAGGGCGGTCTTGTCTACCCTTTGCGATCACTAAACTCTGTTGATGGTACTCAATTGCCTTACTGTAGTCTCCTAGGGAAAAATAAACACTTCCCAAACTTCCTAAAGATTCCTGCTCTCCTTGCAGCTCATGAATTTCCCGTAAGATTGCCAAACTCTGCTGTTGGTACTCAATTGCTTTACTGTAGTCTCCCTGACTATAGTAAGCGATTCCCAGACTCGCAAGAGCGGCTGCCTCTCCATTGCGGTTGCCAATTTGCCGCAAGAGGATCAAAGCCTGTTGCTGGTACTCAATCGCTTTGCTGTAGTCTCCCAAGGAAGAATAAACACCTGCCAGACCTCCCAATGACAATCCCTCTCCGTCACGATTGCCGATTTCTTGATAAATTGCCAAACTCTCCTGTAAGTGTTCGCTCGCTTTTCTGTAGTCTCCCAAAGCTTGATAAGTAATTCCCAAATTTGCCAGAGTCCTTCCCTCTCCCTCTTCGTCATGAATTTCTCGTGCAATAGTTAACCGTTGCTGATAGTACTCAAGGGCTTTACTATATTTTCCGATAGAAAAGTAAGCAATTCCTAGATTATTGAGAATTCTCGATTCTGCCAAGCGGTCAGGTATTTCCCGTGCAATAACTAAACTTTGTTGATAGAAGTTAATACTTTTGCCATAGTCTCCTAGCGCGTCGTAAGCAAGTCCTAGATTGTATAAAACTTGTCGTGCCTTTTTCCTATCACCAATTCTCTGATAAATACTTAGTGCTTGTTGCCAAGACTGCGTGGCAGATTGAAACTGGTTAGTCTGAGCTTGTTGAATACCTTGTTCTAGCAGTCGCTCAGCTTCCGCTTTCCGGGCATCCACAGGTTGAGCCAATACCTGGGGTGTAGAAAATGGTGCTATCCCATTCAACGGTAAAGGCGTTGAGACAGTAGCAACAATTGTGATGAGTGCGAGAAGTCCAAGTTGAGGTTTCATGCCTGTCAATTGACTAGATGGCTCAATATGTAATAGCTCTGAGAGCGTTTGAGGTATGCAAAAACAGGAACTTAACTTCACGTCATTTCTGCTTACATGAAACATTGATTTAGACAGCTTTAACTGACTTTAACGGTTACTGCGCCTCGCTCCCGATAAAGGACAGAATTCATCAGGAATTGCTTGAATAAATTGAACCAAAGCCTCTGATGGATTCTCCACTCCATACGCTTGTTGTAAAACATCCGACCATAACTGATTTTCAGCAAAATAATTAGCCTTAGCAAAAGCAATCTTTTCCGCTGTTACTCCCTCTTGCTGTAGCTGTGCCTGCAAGCGATTTAAATCCCCAGAAATGCGATCGCGTTCCTCCCCTCCCATCACCTGAAACGTGACTCGAAACTGTGGGCGATCGCGTTCATCAAACGACACCCAATCGTAACTCAAACCTGGTTGCAGAGCTTCCCCGTTATACAGTACGCTACTTTGACTTTCTGTAACCTGCTCACTCCACAACGCCTGCTGACTTCCCTGTGGACGCACTTCTAAGCGCCCCATGCTGCCGCGCCAGAGAAACAACGGGCGAGTGCTCCAAATTACCCGAATTTCTACAGGTACAGCTGGAGCAATGGGACAAACATCACCACGGGAACCCCCAGGTGGATCATCTCTAGGTGGTTGTTTCTCCAATAACTCTCCCCAAGGCAACGCCTGCTGAGTTGAACGAGTTTCAACAGTGGAATGTTGAGTGAATAAATCCGGCAAACCTGCCAAGGAATACCGTTTCCCTAGAGGAATTATTGCCACCGTCAGGAGTAAAGTCAATACCATCAAATTGCGTTTACGCATAAGGTTTTTTCCTCAAAAGCATCGGGAGAACATAAATCCAAAGTGTCACCGAGGGGAACACCCAAGGTAACAGAATTGCCCCTGAACTATAAACTTGTAAACTAATTAATCCATAAATTGTTGTTCCACCCAGCAGCATTCCCCAGGCGACATGTTGTTGACGTGGTTTCATCATCAGTGTTATCGATTTCCCCAATAGCACCGCCACCCCAATCATCCATAAATCGGGGATAGGCACTACTAGCCTTCGGTTCAAATAATGATGAATCATATAAGCATGAGTTTCCCCGCCCGTGAAACGGCGATGTTTTACAGGAGGATTGGCTTGCTTGAACCAGTAATTTATGGCGGCAGGTACGGAAAAATTGTCTTGTCCTTCCTCAAATATTCCAGCTTCTCCATATCCCCCAGGTGCAATTATTACAACCTGCTGTTGGATGTGGTTTAATTGAGGGGAATTAACAGGACTTTCTAAAAGTTGCCAAGCAGGAATTGACTGATAAACCTGCTGCGGTGGAATCGAGAAGTCAATGATGGGATGGAGCCACATTTGCCCCAAATCGTAGGAAAAACTTGTAATCGGTTGGAGTTGCGCTCTTGGAGAGAAGAAATTTCTGTAGTCTTGTCCTTTCTCTTGTTGGAGATAACGGGCTATTTGCGATAAAAAGTCAATTTTGCTAGAAAGTTGAGGCAGTAAAGACACTTTAAATTGTTCTGTATCCCCCTTTAAAAAGGGGGGGGCATTGGGGGGATCGAATGCCATTTTATTCAACTGATAACCTAATGCCAGTAAATAGGAAAAAGGCAACTTAGCCAACTTCTCTTGCGGCACCAATCCCATATAGCCACGACTAAGATTAATAGAACCTTGTAAACTCCAATTCGGACTAGCAATTTCCGGCAATACTGTCAGCCATCCTCCTGTATAATCCCGAACTGATCCAAATACAACCCAAGTAGGTTGAGGCTGACGGAGTGCCGATGTTTGCAGAGATTTCGCTAAGATAGCGTCATTTTTATCCTGTGGACGATCCAATAAATAATCAATTCCGACAACCCTCGCATTGATAGCTGAAAGCTTATCCACCAAACTGGCTAGATATTTACGATCCATCGGCTTGGGGTCAACAATTTTTGCCGCTTGAATTGATTTTTCATCAATTTGTACCAACAAGACAGGAGGTGGTACAGTAGTAGGGATTTGCTGGGCTAGCTGACGGTAGATTGCCTGAATAAAGAGTCGCTTTTCTAGTAAAAAGTCCTGTAGGGGTAGCAATAAACTTAAGGCTGTTAGTACTGAAATCGCGATCGCTTCTGTCCAAGTCGGTGAAATCCGCTTGAGCTGTTCCTTGAATCCAAACGGTTTAATCTGAAACAGAACGGCCTTGGGATGGCAAAATAAGGAAGGAATTAGGTAGGTACTAGGATAGGTAAGATTTTCCTCTACTTTGAGACACCGACAAGCCGCCAGTAGACAATCATGCACATCTCGATAGTCTGCTAATCCTTGCAGAAATCTCAGGAGAAATTCCTGCGCCACATCATTGTGAATTGGTTCTCGCATAATTGCCACTTGACTCAACCCTAAGTCAATCAGTGAGGCGGCAATATTTAAACCACTGCAAGAATTAAATAAGGCAAACTGTAATCCTCGCTGTTTTGCCAGAAGAAGTTGAGGCGTAATTTCACGAATTGACATGGAGACATTGGGTGCAATCCCTAATTCTCCCCCCGTCATCGCCATCTCATTACTATGTCCGGCGAAAAACAGTACATCCCAACCCCGTTCGTCAGCAATCGCTGCTGAGATTGACGCTTTCAGTTCAGCAATATCCTGTCCCGGTTGCCAACCAACAAACTCAATGTCTGCGATTCGAGAAAGCGCTCGCACAGCCTCCTTGTCGCCTTGAAAATTCAGTCCCGTATCATCTCCCAAAATGGCTAAGATTCTGACTTTTCGTCTTCGATGCTGCGGTTTTGAGTTGGTTTCGTGATGAATATTAACGGGAGTTCGAGCAAGGCGAATGGTTCCAACTGTAGAAAATTCTGCACCAATTTCCCACGCTTCCCAAGGAAGACGTTCTAACTCAATAGAAGAACAAGTGAAAAATACATTAATGGCTTGATAGTGCCTGTCACCCTTAATTCTAGAATCTTCTAGCTCCTGACGCTTAGCCATTGCCGCACGAATCTCAAATAATTCAGCACTTCGCAACCAATGGTGAAATTCAGACAAAAATTTAGCTTCAGCTTGCACTAACTTAGTGTGCCAATCGATGGGAGGACTAGCCAGACTACCACTGTCTTCTATCCATCCTCGCAAGCTCGATTTGTAGTAACTTAAATAAACTCGTTGCCATTCTTGATAAAATGTTGTTAGAGATTCGGGATAATTCAGGGTCGCTGAAAGTTGTTGCCCTGTCCCCCAAGACAAGTCAAATACACAAGTTTGTCCAAACTGCTGCACCTTTAGCTGAAAATTATTCATTAGTATTAGCTATTAGTTAGGCTCCATCTGTTACTATTCACAAACAACCAATAATCAATAACTAATTCGGTCGAAAAACAAAAGGAGGTAACGTTAGCGAGGCACCCAATGGAGTGGAAAGGGTGACTGTAAACTCTTCATCCCACGTTCCCACAGCCTGAGCATAAAGATAACGTTCCTCAGTTTTCGGCTCCAATAGCCGTTCGAGCAAAACATTACTCTTGTCACTCACCAACAGTTTTACGTCGCCAGATAAACTGGTTCCCGGTGCAGCACCTAAGATTAATAGCAACGTCCAGGCTTGAATATTGTTTGGAACTAATCGAGGCCAAGTAACAGCATAGAGCCGCAAGGAATTTTCTGCTAACTTAAAGTCGGTATAAGCACCACGCGCTACAGGTGGAATAGTGGCTCCAGTTCGTTCGAGTTGTTTGAGAATGACTTCCAGTTCCTGAGTCGGCGATCGCAACGGAACGGCTTCTGGAGCGAAAGCCGGAAGTAGTACCCAAGAAAGTTTCTGTGCCAATTCATCTATCTCATCTCGTAACCAAAGTCCGACATTAACAATCGGTTCTTTTAAGGTTTGTAATCCCTTTTCAACCGGGATGACTTCAACGTTTTCCCCTTGAGGGATTGCAAAAAGTTGATTGAGTAACTCAGAACTAGTCAGGAGTGCGGCTCCCTGTTCCCACGTCAATACCTCCCACAACTGGCGTCCATGAGATTGTAGTTGGGGTAACAACCGGGAGAATTCAGCTTGTAAGGTAGATAATGCAGCTCTTGGATGGCTAGGAATAGGAGGTAACGCGATCGCGTCGGGTTCGAGAAAGCGCAAACAACACAGTAGCTCATCGGTATTGCTCTCAAACCACGTCAGAGGCAGTCTGTATGTCCAGTTTGGCTCGGCTGGGTGGGAGCGAGAACACGCGATTAAGCGATCATAACGGATAAAGCCTTGAATGGTTGCTTGCTCTAGTTCTTCAATAACTTCTATTACTACATAGAAATGAGCCGCAAATTCTGGTAGTTCCATCACGGCTCTGGGAAACGCGATCACTTTATCCGTTAAGCTACCCATTGCCATTAGGCAAATCTTAAATTCACCCACTTCAAAATTATAAACGGCCTCCATTACATTGGCATAGTGAGGTTGAAAAATTGAGCAGTTTTCTCGTTTTATCGGGAGTTCTGGAGCGCGTTCTAAGAGCCATTCCTCAAAAGCAAATAGCGCTAAAGCATTTAGATAAGCTTGCCAATGTTGAGCCTCGTTTTGAATGGAGCAACAGAGTTCTCTGGCTTGTTCAATAACAGTCTCCTCTAAGAGGATGGTTTCGAGGGGCGAAGCTTCAAATTCAAAGGCGGCATCAGTAAAGTAGTTCATCGTTTTTCTGCTCTCCTGAGAATTATGCCTTGAATTCCAGGGCTATTCTCATCATCAAGGTTTGTACTGTTTATTGATAGTTCTGGGATAACTAGAGGTATGCAAGTTGTGAGTTCAAGTTGCAAGCGCTGCTATTACTCTCTCCACGTCTCTTACTGCCCTTGCCGTTCCAGAGTGCGACAAATTCTCCGAGAAACTAGGCTCTTTAAAGGGGTATTTCTATTCGTGTTAATTTCAGCTTCGATTTCAGCTTCTTGAATAATTTTAGCAATCTCTTCATCTAGCGCTACCTCAACTTGCTGTTGGTTAAAAGCTGGAAATTGTTCCGAGTCAACCAAGGTTTTGACTTGCTCTACAATACCAGCCAAAACAGACTTAAACATTTTCTGCTGGATATCAGTCCGAAGTTGCTTGAGTTTCAACAAACGGCTGACTTGATACTGAGCTTGTAACCCAATGAGAGGAGCAATTTCTCCCATAGCTTTACCTTGACAGTGAAATAGGTGTAAGGCCGTGATAAATTGCTGTGATTTATCGGATTTTTTCCGCTGGAGGTAAGTTAGCCTATCCGCAATGGCTTCCTTAGTGGCTTGGTCTAAACAATCAATAAACTGTTGACGATAAACGTCTAAAAATTCGCGTTGGAGCTTCTCTAAATCATCAGAATCAGAGCTGTACTTATCAATTTGGTAATCGGCTTGAACGTTGAGAGTGGGGTCATCTAGAGATTGGGTTGGTAGGAATCCACGTCGAACATAAAGGCGATACTGCCGTAGTAAATCTGCTAACGCTTGCAGTCTTTCCATCACCTCTTCGGTTGGTAACATCTGGTTTGTTTTGTGGTGGAACCGCTGAGCGATTTGTTGCAGCTGCTCTGTTGTGGGCAACTGGCATTGTCCTTTGCTTCTTGTTCGCACTGAGGCAAGACGGGCGCGACGATAAATGGCATGGTAGCTTTCTAACAGAATGCTAGCCTGCTGAATTTCTTCGACCGTGAGGTGATGAAATTCTGAAAAAATTCGCGATAGTTGTTCAGGGGTTGTATCATTCAGAATTGCCCAATCACTGACTAGATAAACTCCCTGTTCTAACAAGAAAGTTTTTAATTCGCGATGCTGTTTTACCAGTCGGTTTGTCCAGGTTGTCAGACTGCCGCGTTCTGGGTCAAAGGTCTGTAAGATTTCTGTAGCTAGTGTTGCATATGTGGAAGCCTGGTTATCCCTTCGGGAAGCGCTTTTTTCTATAACATCAACATCCGTGAGAACAAATGGAAATAAGTCGTAGCGAGTGAAGCCGTGATTGCTGCCAAATTTGGCTTCGATTTGAATGCAAGCTTGTTCAATTTGCTTTGAGATAAAGCAGCGTAAACACAGTTGGGCTAGAGTTGATTGAGATGAGTCTCCATCAGGCTCCTCACCTCGAATCGTTTGCAGCAACTTGCGTTGAATCACTAGCTCTGGTACATCTTGTCCGGACGTGAATTCTGGAAATTGCTTCTGGAAAAATGCCTTAGCTTCTTGAATTTCCTCTGTTTTACACCCATGATGCACAGCTATTCTGATAAAAGTCCAGTACCTTGATGCAGCACTCATGGTAGTTTTATCCACCTCAGACCGAGTTGCATTCTATTGTAATCGGTGACAAGAGCAGGGAACGGATTAATGGGGCAGACTTTCATAAAACCGAACGTTTCCCCTTTCCCTCGTCCCTGTCTCCTTACTGCTGAGAGTAAGTTCCATCGCTGGCAGCCATTTGGACTAACAAGCTCTTGCATAGGCAAAGGCTCCTACAACAATTGTTACTCTTCTACTCTTACCTAACTCTGGAGTTCCTCTTGCTATGCAGTTTTAGTCCCCTAGAACTAGAACAGGTCGCTCCTGCGAGACACTGGAAAACGAGAATCGCTTTATACTAAATCTCATCCTTCTCCACAAGAAATATCACTCATGCTCCGCTTACCTACTCTATTGTCTGATTGGCGTAAGCCAGTGCCATAGGCAATCACTAATCCACCCACCACTAAATTGCCTACCTCTCAAGGAAGAATGTTTGATTTCTTCGGCTCTCATTCCTAGAGCTAATCCTGTTGCTAGAATTGACCCCGTACTCGTGCCACCAATAAAATCAAAGTAGTCTGCTAAGCAATTCCATTTGCCATTTGGAGAGCAGAGTATTTTCTCTAAAGCCACCAACGCTTCAACAGCAATTAGTCCGCGTATACCGCCTCCATCTAATGAGAGTAAACGCTTTGAACGTTCTAAGTCCTTTTGCTCTGAAATCATAACTACTCCTTTTTTTTAGTTAACTAAAAAAATATCCTATTAGGATAGGATGTGAGGTGTATTGTACACAAAAAGTTAATCAATATTATAAAAACCAAAATCGTCACAGATTGAATCAGTTAGAGATCGATACCGATTGGTCGGGTTCATCGCACCTTTCCCTATTTCCCCGCTTAACCCATCGCACCCCTCCCCCATTTCCCCGCTTAACTGTGAGAGGCGATCGCTTGAGTCCCAACAACTGCCCAACAGTTAAACCAGATATCTTGTAAACCAGATAACCAGAAAGCCTGACATCTGGTAGTTCCTAATCTTACCTAAGTTAGTACTCGACGATCCTGACATGCCAAATACAAAGCATAAAGATCAATTTTCAGCCGCTTCGCCTGTTGCTTTAATTGCTTTAGCATCTGATATAATATCGTGTCCGGTTGCGCTCTTGATGGTTTGTACTTGCTCTAAAGTTCTGCCCCAAAGGCTGTATTGCCAACGACTAAAGTCGTTACTACGAACCTCTTTATACAAGTCCGGTAGCACTAGACTAGAATTTCTAACTGATTCTAGTGCTGCTGATTGAGTTTAGCAAGAAGACATTGCATTTAATTCAGGATATTCGTCATCCATTGAGGTATGGAAGAAGAAACAGCAACCTCCGGTGGTATAAGGGGCATGACTAGAACCGGGCTGAGAGCGGATATAATCTCCAGTACCATAAACCTCATCCCCAATCACCAGATCGCCCTCTAGCATGAAAATTTCTTCAATCGCCGCATGGCGGTGGAACGGGTAATGAACTCCCGGTTCAGCTCGGAGAAAACCAACTAGTTCTCGCTTAATTTCATCTCTGTGAACAATTGCGATCGCGACACCAGTTGTGGTATGAGCTATCCAGTCTAAATCCTGCAATCGCACCGCCCGATAGGATTCAACAATGGGGTCAGGGCATCTTTCAGACGAAGGATTATCCAGTCCAAGCTGTCCAAATAGCCGATCCTTTAAGTCAGCTGCCATTGGTAAAGCGGGAACGCTGTAAGGAATTGCTGTCACCTCAGACTGATAAGCGGTGAGTTCTTCTGCTAAGTCCGGACATTCTGCAATTTGCTGCTCGACCCAACTGCGCTCAACTTCACTCAGCAGATCGAGCGCGTAAAGGGGAGCTAGTTCACAAAAGCAGTAATTCTCAGTCACCATTTCCAATCAACCTTTCCTTAGCGTTCATGATGCAGACGTGACAAGTCATCCTTTCAGCTAAGAGCAGACTTTAACTTCCCCAATCCTAACCGAATTCGAGTTTTAACGGTTCCCAAAGACAATCCGGTTTGAGTGGCGATTTGGCTTTGAGTAAGTCCCTGGTAATAAGCGAGTTCTAAAACTAACCGCTGTTCATCAGGGATGGTTTGCATCGCCGCCATGACTCGACTGCGACGTTCTCTCACAAATACATCTTCAAATAAGTCTACGTTATCTGCTTTCGATTGGATCTCTAACGCATCCATTGACACTATCGTGGCAGGTTTCGTGCGCTGGATTTTACGGAGGCGATCGAGGATACGGCTGCGTGCCAGGGTAAATAACCAGGTATCAGCTCTGCCTTTTTGAATATCGTAGCGATCGGCAATTTTCCAAACCTGAGCAAATACATCTAAAACTGCTTCTTCGCTCTCCTCAACCGAGCGCAAACTCTTGAACGCTAAACCATAGATAATTCGGGCATAGCGATCGTACAGCGCAGACAGAGCGGACTGATCGCGTTGAGCAATTTGAGCGAGCAACGAAGTGTCATCAACCGCAGAAGATTTCTCCATCCAAGGCGGGATTTTTTGAATAGGGGCATTGAGCAGTATATCGAATCACCTCATGCATTGATAAAAATCTTCTGAAGACTCAATATTTGCGGGTGATTGCCTGACTACTACCAATCCATCTGCGATCGCATGATGGCCAAGGCTTTTCTGGATACCTGGGAAACAATGTATCATAAGTATATAGTTATCACTACAACTACGGGAGAGCCGATTCGGTTGCGTTGAAATTACTCAATAGCTGCTTTCCTAGCAGGATAAGTCCAAGTCCAAATAGAGTGGCTCCAATTTCTGTAACGACATTACCCATAGGCTCTTGACTTACAAACAAAGCACCAATCCAAAACAACGGTGCGCCTAAGGCCAGACATATCCCTGAAAGCAGGTTGAGTAAACGTAAAAGAACCAATGCAATACCCAAAAGAATGAAGCCTAAAGAAAATATGAATATTGTTAGAAACACAATAACTCTAAAGACAACTACGCAAGAACTTGAGCAGTGGATCTCTGTTTGATATCATGTCCGGTTGATTAACCATAATAAAAC
>DNXU01000313.1:33229-37168 GCA_003505715.1 Cyanobacteria bacterium UBA8803
ATTATGGGTGTTTAACCGGACATGATATCACACCCCACACCCCAGGATACTAATTTTGTTTAAGAACTACCAAAGTAATATCATCGAAAACTTTCTGGGAACCAATATGCCGTCGCACATCCTCAATCACGGCTTGTTGGATTTCTTGTGCAGAGCGCTCCCAGTTAAGACTAACTACTTCACATAACCGCTCAATTCCATATTCCTTGTGATTAATATCGAAGGCTTCTGAAATTCCATCGGTATATAATACAACCACATCTCCTGAGTTTAATTGCACTTGTTCTTGAGCGACGAAGTCAGCAATGTCCTTATCTAACCCAATAGGAAAGCCGAGATATAGCGTATCAATTCGTTCCACTATTCCCCCAGCGCGTACTACAATTATTTCCTCATGCTGACCGCTTATAGTCAAAGTATTGTCTGCATATTCCAAAACAGCCAGCGTGAGGTTTTTATGGGAGTTGATGCGCTGAACATTGCGATAAATAGTGCGATTAAGAATGTCCAAAAATTGCACTGGATCGGTTTGGTTGCTCTCTTGAAGGGTTGTGATCGCAGTTTGGGTCATCAACATCAACATGCCACTTTCTAATCCATGTCCGGTGACATCGCCAATGCCAATTTTGACTTTGCCATCTTGTTGCAGCACGTCGTAGTAGTCGCCGCCTACTTCATCAGCTGGTTCCATAAACCCAGCAATTTCTAACCCCTTAATGGACTCTAATTCCTTTGGTTTGGGTAAAATCATTTGTTGTAGTTGCTTGGTGACCTCTAACTCGGCACTCATGCGGAGATTTTCGGCTTTAAGACGTTCGTTGAGCGCCGTAATTTCTTGGTTGGCAAGAGCAAGTTGGGCGGTACGTTCTTTAACTTGCGCTTCTAGGGTGCAATTGTATTCGGCTATCAATTTCTCGGCTTGCTTGCGAGAGGTGATGTCTTGAAAGGCTGCGATCGCATAGATAATTTTGCCAGTTTCATCCCAGATTGGCGTGGTAGAAATTTCTACGGGGATAATATGATTGGGTTGGTGCAGTTCCAGATCCTCAGCGTTAACCCGTTCGCCATTAAGCGATCGCACGATTGGCAGTTGGTCAGTGGGGTATATTTCGTTAGTTCCAGCCCGATAAACTTGATATGCCTGAACCAATTGCTCAGTTTTAGCTTGTGGTAAAGCGTTTATGCCCAGCAACTCCTGTGCTGCCTGATTGGCATAGTAAAGTTGTCCATTGGGTTCGTGAACGGATACACCCACAGGCATTGCGTTTAAAAATTGAGTCAGTTTACTTTGACTTTCCTTGACTTCTGCGTAGAGTTTGGCATTAGTAATCGAGATAGCGGCTTGTGCAGATAACAGTCGCAATACTTCCAATCTTTCTGAGGTAAAAGCACCAACTGCCAGATTATTCTCAAGATAGACAATACCGCTGCTTTGACCTTGATTAATCAATGGAAAACAGAGAATTGACTTAGGTTGATTTTGGTTGAAGTAGGGGTCTCTCGTGAAGGTTTTGTCTTGGTCGATGTTGTTGATGAGCAGGTTCTGTTGCGTCCGTTTGACGGTATTAATGATGCTACTCGGTAGGTTGTCGGTTTGGTCGAGGGGAATGGTGGATAGGTAACAGTTGCCGCTAAAGCATTGAGCAGCGATTTCCCAAGTACCGGAGTTGTTTAAAATTAAGGCTCCTTTGTCGGCTCCGGCATTTTCGAGGATGATGAGCATTAATTTAGAGAGCAAAGCCTTGAGTTCGATTTCTTGAGAGAGGGCTTGGGAGGCTTTGATGGCGGAGGCTAGGTCGAGGACGAAGGACGTTTGGGTGACTGTGCTAACGGTTGGGGTGGTGGTTCGGGGATTGTCGAGATTGACGATGGGTTCGGATTGTTGCAAAATCGGAGTCAGGAGTTGGGGATATTGTGCTTCGAGTTGGTTAGTTTTGGCTTTGGCTCCCCAACGGGCGTAGCAGTAGTAAGCTTCCTGCATATAGCTGGCAGCGACTTTTTCCTTGCCCCATGCCAGGTAGAATTTAGCCGCAAGTTCGTTAGCGAGACCTTCTTCTTGGAGATAGCAGTTTTCTTTAGCTCCTGCAATGGCGCAATCGTACAAATCTATCGCTCTTTCTTTATTTCCCAAAAAGCTGGCCAATTCTGCATTTACTAAATAATACTTATGAGTAAAGTTCTCCGCACAACCAGCCGCCCAGACTTCGAGTTGAGCTTGATTGAAGCGAACTTTTTCCAGATACAAATCTTTGATTGCCTCTGATTGAGGATCTCGACAAAGTCCTATCAAAGCAATAGATTGATAAAAATTAAGCGCTGCTACTTGATATTTGCCGAGAATTACGTTGATAATTTCTTCGGCCTTCTGAGAGGCTTTCAATGACTCATCGTAGGCTCCGTAAAAGGTTAAAATTTTTGTCTTTAAAATCAAATAATGACAAACTGCATACATACTATTGTTGGCAACGCAGTTGGCCACATATTGCTCTTCATTCAAATTAGACTCAACCTCGCTAGCCGTTAGATTGGCAAGCCAAATATCCAAGCCGGAAATTACATCAGCAGCAAGTTGGTAGTTAATAGTTTTAGAGGCTATTTTGATGTATTCCTGAGCATTTTGCTGAATTCCATAAATATTTTCACCAGCAAAAAATGGATTCAGGACTTTATACATTAAAATATTGCCAGCGAATATCAACTCCCCAGATTCTAGACCAGCCAGAAACCCTTCATTAAAAATTGGTTCCGAACATCGCAGGGGTCGAACCCAGGATAGCAAGTTATTTCCGAGTACGTAGCAAGCTCTGCACAAATTATATGCTTGTCCAAATCGCTTGGCTAAATTAACTGCTAATTCCCCAAATCTATAGCCAGATTTATAATCGCCCTGTCTGGAGCCTAAAAACATGCCATAAGAGGAGAAACCATACCCAGACTCAGCCACTACACCATAAGTTAAGGATAGGCAGACAATAGATAGCGTAACTACAAAATAGAGGTCTTCCTTTTGCAATACATAGGTAGGCACTAACAGATTGTTTAGGATCTTAATGGCTACAGACTTCTCAGGGATTTGACATTCTGGCTCATTTACCAAATCTTCGGCTCTGCGACCAGCTAACTTGATATCGCTCTCTTCCTTAAAAGCTAATATCTTTTCTTTCGCGTCATGTTCTGATAATTCAAAATCCAAAAAAGCCAAAGCTTTTTGCCCAGAATCTAGAGCTTCTTGAAACTTGCCTTGCATTGTATATTGGATAACAAGCAGGTTGTAAGCTTCTGCCCTTTCAATGGGATCTCTCGCTGATTCAGAAATGATCTCGATCAGCTCCTCTGATGATTTGAAATCGCCATCTAGGTATTTTACTTCTGCTAAATTGAAGTAAATTTCTAGAGTTTCCTTATAAGAACTACACCAGCTATCTAAGGGTAATAAACTCTTGGCGCTCTCGAAGTAACTAGCAGCAGCTTCATAGGCTGTAGCTTCTTTAGCTCTTTTGCCGGCCATGCAGTTTAACCGCAAAAATTCAGATGGTTCGACTAGATTTTCCGGAGATGCGAGTCCTATATTGAGCTGGTTAACGATCTCAAAAATTCGGCTTTCTTGTTGATGGGGAGGAGTTTTTTCTAACAGAAGTTTGCCAATCTTCAAGTGAGTAGCTGGCTTGCGCTCGTCTTGAATCATCGAATAGGCGGCCTGTTGCACGCGATCGTGTACAAAGTGATAGCCAACTACGACATTTTCAACATTCTTGGCCGAGCGCTCGTCTCCCTGGAAAAACTTGTAGGTCTCACTCTCCGGAACAACAAACCCCTCCTGCAACCCTGTCCATAAATCCGTCGCCACCTCTTCCTGGCTCCGTTCGCACACCACCGCCAAGGTTACCAAATCGAATCGGTTGCCAATACAAGCCGCTAGCTTCAGCGCCTCCTGCGTCA
>DNXU01000313.1:37180-37556 GCA_003505715.1 Cyanobacteria bacterium UBA8803
ACCGCTCCACCATAAACGACACTACATCATCTGTCAGGGCCAACTGCCGCACTTGGGTCAAATCGCACTGCCAATACCCTGCCTTCGCCTCGAACGTAATGTAGCCATCCTCATACAACCCCTTCAAAAATTGGGTCGTAAAAAACGGGTTTCCTTGGGTCTTTTGGTAGATTAATTGTGATAAAGGTGCAGCGATTTCCGTCGAACATAGCAAAGTATCGGCAATCAAACGTGTAATATCTAGTCTGCCCAAGGGAGCTAGCGTTAGGGTATTTATGTTGGCACCCTGCTTGTGCAGTTCGTCCAGCGTTAGCATCAATCCATGAGCCGGAAATACCTCATTATTGCGATAGGCTCCCAACATCAGTAAATAACG
>DNXU01000313.1:37603-44761 GCA_003505715.1 Cyanobacteria bacterium UBA8803
GCCGAATCTGCCCACTGCAAGTCATCAAGGAAAATGACGAGCGGGTGTTCTTTGGTCGCGAAGACGCACACAAACTTGCCAAATACCAAATTAAAGCGGTTTTGGGCTGCACCGCCGGACAGTTCCACAACAGGAGGTTGTTGACCGATGATGCGTTCCAACTCAGGAATTACATCGGTAATAACTTGCCCGTTTTCGCCGACCGCGTCAAGGATTTGTGCTTTCCAACTCGCTAAGTCGGCATCGGACTCGGCGAGCAACTGACCCATCAAACTGCGGAAGGCTTGGACGAAAGCCGAGAAGGGAATATTGCAATTGAACTGGTCGAATTTTCCTTTGATGAAGTAGGCCCGCTGTCGCACGATAGGCTTGTAAAGCTCATTGACCACAACGGTTTTACCAATCCCTGAAAAACCTGACACTAGCATCAGCTCGGTGTTGCCTACCGCAACCCGATCGAAGGCATTGAGCAAAGTTCGTATTTCGTTTTCTCTACCGTAGAGTTTTTCGGGAATCAAGAAGCGATCGCACCGATCCTGCAACCCAAGTTCAAACCTCTCGACTCTGCCCGTTTCCTGCCATTGTTTTAAGCAACACTCCAGATCTTGTTTCAGTCCCAAAGAACTTTGGTAGCGATCTTCGGCATTCTTGCTCATGAGCTTGCCGACAATCTCCGCCACTACGGCAGGCACTTCGGGATTTATGCTGTCCGCACGAGGAGGTTGTTGGGCCAGATGACAATACACCAACTCCATCGGGTCGGTGGACTCGAACGGCAGTTGCCCGGTTAACAGCTCGAACAGCGTTACCCCCAAAGAATAGAAGTCAGCGCGGTAGTCGATACCACGATTCATTCTTCCCGTTTGCTCGGGTGGGAGATACGCTAGCGTTCCTTCCAGTGCTGTCGGGTTTTTTGGTTCTTGCGTCCCCTTCGGTAACAGAGAGGCAATACTGAAGTCGATTAGTTTGATTTCATGGGATTGGGGGTTAATCAGAATGTTTGCTGGTTTGATGTCCTTATGCACCACGCGATGCTGGCAGAGATCGTTTAGAATCTGCGCCATTTGCACAGCGATCGCCAATATTTCCGGTAAGGACAGCGAATGCTCTTGGGCATACTGCCGCAGGGACATGCTCTCAAATTCTTCCATCACCATGGCATAACTATTCTGCCAAGGCTCCAAGCTCAAAGGGCGAACAATACCAGGGATGGGCAGATTCTTAGCAATAGTATATTGATTGCGGAACTGCACCAACTCGTTGAAACTCGGATACTCCTGTTGCAGCACCTTAATCACTACCGGACGCTGCTGAGCCGCTTGCACTGCCCGATAAACCGCTGTTCTGAAATTCCAATATATTTGCTCAACTATTGTGTAGCCAGGGATGTGAGGCCAGGTATGGGACTCAGTGCTTGCCATAGATACCATAGGTCTCGGTAGATAATAAAAGTTGCAAAAGAAGTAAGAGAGAGCGTTTTATGCAAAGTCCAAAAACCTGCATGATAAAGCTTAACTTGATCGGCGAAATTATTTTTAAATTTTTAAAAAAATTTACTTTTGTCAATCTATCCTTGGATAGATTATTGAGTCAAAGTGGAGTATGCTTTACTTCATGATGCTCTCTCAGTGCTGTGTACTATTTATTAAAAGCTTAAACTGAGTGAGCTTTTTCCTGCTCAATCGGCTTTTCAAACACCCGATAAGGAAAGATATATGGGAGCCTCAGCCTCACTGATCCTGCACCCCTAGCTTCAAGAGCTAAAGATATTAATGGATCAGCATCAAATAAGTAAGCAATTTCATCACTGCTGTCCTGTGGATCTTTAACAGTAACTAGTCCATGATTCAAATTAATTTGTCCATTTTCTGTTCTCAAAACTAGATTTTTACTATCGTCTGAATTGAGAGAGAAAGGTTTTAGCCACGTCGTTTTAGTGCAGTTCGGATGACGGCTATTTCTTCGGCGATACGCCGTCCTGAAGCTCGTCGGGAATACGCTCGGCAAACGTTGGCTTTGGATGTTCTCAAGGTTTTTAGGTGGCTCTAAACAACTAAAGCCACCCTACAGACAGGGTGGCGAGGCGGAAAATGCCAAAATTGTATTTACTTTGAGAGGCTTAGGTTCTTACTGGTTTCGCTTACAAGGGCAGAGCAAGTTCAAAAGTTCAGGAGGAATGTCTTCGTAATGTTCCAGTAGAAAGTCCATCAGGGCGAGATGGCGCATATCCGTTGCTCTGGGACGGCGGTAGCTGCCACCTCTTCTGAACCAACTTCGGACGGTGGACATTGAGCGAGAGCAGATAAAGGCGATCGCTTCCTGATTGACTTGCCATTTTGCATAGAATTGCTGCGGGGTCATTCCCAGTTGACAGTAGCCGTAGAGGTCGATTAGGGTTTGCTCTCGTTCGGTGAGAGGGCGGGGTTTCATGCCACTTCCTCCAAGGGTTCGAGGTCGTTTTCCCAAGCGGTATCGGCAACTGTCCAAGGGGAACTGGGGGAGAGTTTATCGAGCCAGATGAGGTAACACCACGCCCAAGCACACAGATGGGGAGCAAAGCTGTAGAATCTGCCGATCGCAATCCCCCAGTCTGTTTTGTCACCATCAGGAATCCAGCGCAGTTTGTCACCGTATAAGTAGCGAGGGGTCTGAACATTGGGGAAGTTGGCAGGTAGATCAATGGATGGAGGCGGAAATACCAGATGAACTAAGTTGGGGGGTATGTCGGTGCTGCCGTGACGCATGGCGTTTAAGTAGCCTGCGATCGCTTTTCCTTTCAGGTTGACGGTTAAGTCTCGGATGAGGATGGCGGCTAGGCTTTCGAGTTCGGGTTGGGTGAGGTTCATCCACGCGGCATCGAAGTCGGCATCGGAGTAGGTTTTTAGGCGGGTGAGGAGATGCGCGATCGCAAAATCTTCTACGGCTTGCTGATAGCCGTTCTGGTAGGTGTCAGCACTAACCGCAGGAGTTAGGCTGCACGCACATTTGCCATTCGAGTTATTTGGCATACGATTGAAGTTGCTCCTATTCAAAGTGGGAGTCAATGCCAGACCCGGTGCCGTCCAAAGCTGTGGGACTGGCATTTGAATCTAATAGTATATACGTATTTTCTGATAGTCAATATAGGAGGAGTATTAGTTAATACGTATTCTCTATAAAAATTCCATTAAGACAAGTATGTAAAAGCTCAGATGCTAGCATGACTTGCAGAAAATGCGTGTGAACTCAGAGCAGATATGCCGAAAGGTAAAAAACGGATGAGGGGGAAACCCGTCTATCACGATGAATTAAAGCAAAGACTTAATTTGACTGTTACGCCTACAGGTGCGCGTGGACTTGAAGAGATCGCGCAAGAGTTGGGGCTTAAGTCTAAAAGTGAGTTGGTGGATCAGATTGGGCGTAGGATTTTTCTTGTTTCTCCCAATCCAGCAGTCAAACAGAATACAGAGGAGTCAGTAGATAAAGCGGATTAGCGATCGCATCCAGCAATTACAGGAGCAGATTTAGGCGTGGCAAACGTTGCTGGAAAAGTTGGGAGGCAATGAATGAGCGATCATAACCAACTCACTATATGCAATCCCGAAAAGTAGCTGCGGTATACCCAATGCGATCCAACAACTCAAATTAGCGGCAGACAACCTTGAACTCAGCACCAACGGTTCTCAACCGTCCAGCGCATTTGAATTGTTAGGCGGCTGGCTACTGACGTAAAAGCCCACTTTTGCTCAATTGCTCAGTCAACCCATTCCATTTATCAAGTAGGTTTGAAAACTCTTCAACCACACCACTCAGCCCTCTCAGAACGTTTCCAACATTAAATAAAGCTACCTCAGCTTGACTTGGACTTTTTTGGTTAGCAGCATTAGCCAATTGCCTAACTTCTCTTTCTAAAGTCACTTTGTCATTATTAGATATTCTTAAATTTGGTTGTTTTAGAACATTTTCTACTTCAACTGTAAAAGGCAGGACGTAGGCTTTCATCCCAACACCTAACAAATTATCAAGTGTGGTATTCTGAAGCATTCTTTTACGTCTTTTACATTCTTCATAAAGCTCAGTATTAATAGCTTCCAATTCTTTGGTCAATCGCTCATACTTCGCTTTATCACTAACACTAATTTCAGCCTGCTTTTGTTTCTTTGGAAACATATTTCCTACAATTCCCGCAGAAACTACTCCAACCCCAAGTATGCCCCACCCAACAGGACCAGCAGCAAGTAATGCTCCAACACCAGCCCCCGGACCAAGAATGCCGGATATTGCTCCTAGTCCCAATATCACTCCACCTCCAGTTACACCACTAGCTACCGAACCAAGAGTTCCCATCTCTTCTTTGACATTTCCTGAATTCACCTGAATCTCAGAAATCTGCTGAAAGAGTCTTTCAATGATTTGAAGGTAATTTTTACTGAAAAACTTATGAGAAAACATTTGCAAAGCAAACAGAGAACCTCCCCACTCTGACCACTTCTCTACGCACTCATATACCTGAATTGCAGCACTTCGTTTGTCACCCTGTAGATTAAAGTAATGAAAACTACCATAATAACCAAAACCAATCAAGATTTTATTGTCGATTTGACCAGATGTTCCATGTGTAATTCCATTAGGATTAAGCTCTATAAGAGCAGTAAACTTTTGGCGAGCCAGTTGAAATTCACTATCCCGAACCTTTGTAATGCCTGAATTGATACCATCAATCAGATGGCGCATTCCTGCTCTTGCATCCCTCAAAATTTGCTCATCCAGTTTTTGTCCAAGGCTTTGTAGGCTATTTTGAACTTCATCAAGTTTCTCTAAAATCTTTTCTTGATTTTTTAATACTGTCTCATTCTGTGACTTCAACTCAGTAAAAGCAGAAATTACCAACTTTGCCAATTCCGATTCCATCCCTCCAACCATATGCCGCCTTCTACCTAAATATGGGAACTCAGAAAAATCTGCCAAATCTGAAGGAGCATACACATAAAGCTGCTCCACATCCGGACGCACCCAAAAATTCTTTCAAAACTTCATTTGTTGAAATATTTTCAATATTGGTCTAACCAACGAATACCCCACCTCCCATCCCACTGTCGGTGAGAAAAAGTGAGTTATTTTTGTAAAGGTTTGTAAATTTTGGGGTTGTTGAGCAATGGGCAAAAGGTGGTTGCATCTGAAACCCTCATCTCGTTGTTGAAACCAACCTAACTGTTCGGCACACGCTTTGGCAGTCGGAAAAAGTCAGAAAAAAGTTGTAAGAAAGTCAGATCCTTAGATCAGCCAGAACCAATCAGTTTGTCTACAAACCGACTCAGGGCTTTTCACCTATCCCTAAAGGTTATAACTTGAACCATTCTCAGCTAACCAGCGTTTACGATCGCACCAATCACTCACAACCCGCTCCACCCTATCCCAGAACTTATGAGTATGATGCGGTTCAATCAGAGGCACCAACTCGTGAACCACCACATACTCAATCATAGTTTGCGGCAGCATCGCCACTCGCCAGTGGAAATATAAATCTCCCTTGTGTCCGCATGAACCCCAACGGTAGCCTAATTCGCGTACCTGCACCGAACGGGGAGAAGCTCCAACGCGCTTGACAAGAGCAGCAATTTGTGTATCTAAAATCGGGCGCAGGCGATCGCAATACCATCGAATAAACTCTTCTCTTCCCCGTGCCTGTGCGTCGCGCTGCAATTCAAAGCGGCTTTGGTAGAGTCTCAGGGGTGGCAGTTTCTGCATCCAGCGATTCAAGAGTGACAGATTGCCCCCCCAGCCCCCCAACTTTGGGGGGAGAAAGAGGGGAAGTTGAATTGGGTTCCCCCCAGGATTGGGGGGTTAGGGGGGCAGATAGACTGGCTATACTATCCTTAAAATTTGTTAGCTTAAACTATTTAGAACTCAGGTACTTGTAATTTATGCACATTAGAACCAGCATAGTGCTTATAAATAATCTGTGCGCTGTTTCCTACTAATCTTGCAACATCTTTAGCATCTAATCCATTTTCAAGAGCAAGAGTAATAAAAGTGTGTCTTGTACAATAAGGGGGTCGGTAGTGATCGACTTTACCTTGTTTTACCAATTGAGTAACAATTCCATCAATTTGATGACCATGCCGATTTTTATAGCCTTGCCAAGCACGACGTTGAAAATTATCAGGACGTATATCAAATATAGAAGATTCAGGATCACAGTTCTCTGGTTTGATTGATTTTAATAGTAACTGCAACGATTTATTACAAGGAAACTTGCGAGTTTTACCAGGTTTAGTACTTTTTTGTATCTTCTTACCTGAGACGATTGTCACTGATTCAGAGAAAGTTATTGTTTGATAGTCCTTAGTAATGTGTTTCCATTTTAAACCTACTGCTTCAGCAGGACGGCAACCTGTCATAAACAGAAATTTAACGTAATTAGTGTAACGACTGTAATGAAGGCTATTGCTAAATGCCTCAATAATTGCATCTCTTTCTGCTGCACTAAATGGATCGGGTTCTTTATCAAGTTCTTTATTACATTTTACTTCAACTTTACTGAAATAATTTTCTGAAACTAATCCCATTTCTACTGCCCAGTCATAGCAGCTTTTCAAGAGTTGGAAGTAAGTTTTTACAGTTTCAGCCTTGCAGTCTTCAAGTTTCCAGTCCCTTAAAGCAATAGCATCCTGCTTATTATTTATAGGTTTCCCCCAGGCTTTTAGCATTGCCTCTACACTGCGGTATTTACTTGAGAGAGTATGCAGTGCTAGGTTCGGTTTCTTGTAGTCTGTATATTTTTCCCATACTTCAGATACAGTTAAGAGCTTTAGTGTTTCCTGAGAAACTGTAACAAGTGCTAAATGAGTCTGAGGTCGGTATTTAGCCAGTGTGGGGTCAAATCGTTCATAAGCAATATCCGCTTCAATCTGTTTCGCCTTACCATTCGCTAGCACTCGATTCTCTGGCGTATCGTCTAGACCAAGCGATAAGTACTTCTGCTTACCACCATAGACTTGACGGGGCAGACGTAACCGTAACCGACCTTGAAATGATTCAACACCTACTGAACCCTTAGAAGACTTGCTCTGTAATGATTGTGTAGTCATTGCTCTAACCTTTTTTGACTATGAAAAGAAGTGGCTTACTTAAGCATAGTCAATTAATAGTCAAAGTCAAGCGAAAAGTCTTAAAAAA
>DNXU01000313.1:44883-46079 GCA_003505715.1 Cyanobacteria bacterium UBA8803
CTGTGCTAATCGCCCGCAGACTTGTAATGTAGCATACAATAGCGGCTTTTGTCATTGCGATCGCGTGCAGTCGCTTTACCTAAACTGCCTTTGCTGACAGTCAAAATTGAGTTTTTTGGGTGTGCAAATGGGTGCAGATCAGAAGCGTCGAAACCGAACACAGAAGGGCTGTGTAGCGATTGATAACCATAGGAACCGAATAACGGGACTTAAACGAAAAACACAAGAAAAAGCGTTTCGCCTGTTTCTCCCGTTGATTCTCTGCATCATCAAGGCCCATCACGTCCCGCCAGAATTTCCGCTTATCTCCCCCTACCCCTGGTTCAGTGGCGCGGTTAAGGTGCCTCATGCCTTCTTAGGATCAATCTCCTTGAGGATAATCTGCCCACAATCCCGTCGTAATGCGCAGACTCTGATGATTGCCATCACCTAAAATCAGGTGATCCAACAGGGGAATGTTGAGAATCCTTGCTCCCTTTAACAGCTGTTCGGTCAAGTTCAGATCTTCCTGACTAGGCTCAACATTACCGGAAGGATGATTGTGGGCAACAATCATGCGGGTTGCTCCTTGGCGCAGCACCTCTCGGAAAATATCGCGGGGATTAGCTAACGTCTCCGTTGCCGTGCCAATTGTAATCACTTTAGTCCCCAACAAACGATTCTTTACATCCAGCATCAGTACCGCAAATCGTTCCTGGTTTTGCCACATCAACTCGTGGCTGAGGGCTGCTGCTGCTACTGCGGGACTGTCGATCGCAGTTCGTTCGGCGGGTCGAGACAAAAATACCCGTTTCCCCAGTTCCACCGCCGCTAGAATTGTGGTTGCCTTGGCTGGCCCGACACCGTGAATATCCATCAAGTGCTGGGGAGAAATATCTCGCAACACCTCCAAAGGATCGCGCTGGTCTTTTTGGCTCAATTCCTGCAAAATATGTTGTCCCAAACCGATGGCCGAGAGCTTGCCTTTGCCTTGACCTGTTCCTAACAAGATGGCGATTAATTCTGCTGTAGCGAGATTTTTAGCTCCCTGAATCAGTAATCGCTCGCGAGGACGCTCTGTGCTAGGAATATCAGCAATTCTCAGGCTATAGGTCATAAATGCACTGGATGATAACTCAAGATGATCAGTTTTAGTAATCCCTATTTAAGTACTAAAAACAACATCCAGGCTCAAAATTAGGGATGAGGGATGAGGG
>DNXU01000313.1:46194-48284 GCA_003505715.1 Cyanobacteria bacterium UBA8803
ATATTAGAGGCTTCACAGATATGGCTTCAATCAAAACCCGCCCTTTGACACGTTTTATTAGGGTATAGTGAAAATTGACCAAAACCCCACTCAATTCCAATCGTTCCTCAAAACTCTACTGCTCATCCCTCATCCTTAATTAGCTCAGTTGACCTTTTAGCGGAATTTCCATAATAAACTCAGTCCCTTGCCCGAGAGCAGAAATACAACTGAGTTGCCCCCCATGTTTTTCTACCACAATCTGGTGGCTGATCGATAAACCCAACCCTATACCACTGCCCACAGGTTTAGTGGTAAAAAATGGGTCAAATATCTGCCGCAGGACTTCCTCTGTCATTCCCGGCCCATTGTCGGCAATCCGAATGACAGCAACAGCAGAATTTAGTGACTCCAAATGGGCAGGCAGCCTCTGCCGCTGAGTTTTTAATTCAGTGCAAATGGTGATAGTTGGCTTGGCTGCTAACGGGCAGGATTTAGAACTGACTAACTCCTGTTCTAAAGCATCGATCGCATTACTGAGTAGATTCATAAATACCTGATTCAACTGGCTGGCATAACAGTTTACCTTAGGCAGCTGACCGTAATTTTTAATCACCTGGATCTCAGACCGATGACCCACACACCGCAATCGGTGCTGCAAAATTAGGAGGGTATTGTCGATATTTTCATGAATATCTACAAGTTTTACTTCGGATTCATTCTGCCGGGAGAAAATTTGGAGCGATCGCACGATCTCATGAATGCGTTCTGCCCCAACTTCCATGGAAGCAATCAATTTTTGCCAATCATCCACCAGAAAAGTCAAGTCAATCTCCTCAACTAGCTCCTGAATTTCGGGGGTAGGATGGGGGTAAGTCTGGCGGTAGATTTGAATCAGGCGGATCAGATCTTGAACGTAGGCACGGGCAATGGTGATATTGCAGTAGATAAAGCTGACTGGGTTATTTATTTCGTGGGCTACGCCTGCAACCATTTGCCCTAAACTCGACATTTTTTCGGTGTGAATGAGTTGAGCTTGGGTGCGTTTCAATTCCCGCAGGGTCAACTCTAACTCTTTAGCCTTTTCTCGTTCTCGCGCTTCACTTTGTCTTAAAGCGTCTTCCACCTGTTTGCGCTGGGTAATATCCAAGTTCGTACCAAAGAGGCGGATCACCTGCCCGCAGTCATTCACCACCGCCTCTTGTCTTCCTTCTACATACCGGATCTCACCATTGGGTCGCACAATCCGAAAGTCTGATTTGTAGGGTTTTCCTTCAGCCAGTACCAGTTCAAAGATGGTTTGCCATAACCCTCGGTCATCGGGATGAACCCGTTCAATGAGTTGTACGTAGGTGGGTGCGGGTGCAGTAGGATCGAGACCAAAAATGTGGAAGTTTTCCTCTGACCAAGTAAATTTTTGGGTAACTACATCAAATTCCCAACTGCCCACATGAGCAACTCTCTGGGCAGTTGCTAGAGAGGCTTCCGAAGCGCGAAGTTTTTCCTCTGCCCATTTGCGATCGCTAATATCGGTAATCGAACCAACCATGCGCACGGGTTGACCTTGCTCATCCCATAAAGCCTGTCCCCGCGACAAAATCCATTTATAGGTGCCGTCCTTGCAGCGCAGGCGATATTCCACGCTGTAATAAGGTGTTTTATGACTCAAGTGATCTTGCATGGCCATCTTCGCATCACCCAAGTCGTCCGGATGGATGTGGCTAGTCCAGGCATCAACGTGAATGGGATTTGCCATTTCCTGGTCTTCATACCCCAGTATTTGCTTGTTCCGCAAGGAGATAAACGATTCGTGCGTTTTCAGGTTCCAGTCCCAAATGCCGTCATTATTACCTTTGAGCGCTAACTGCCAGCGTTCTTCACTCTTTCTTAATTCCTCTTCGGCCCATAAGCGATCGATACCCAAGGCCATGCCATTGGCAATTGAGGCTATAGCTTGCAGCGTAACTTCTGTGAACCGATGGCGGGCAAAAACCGCCATCACCCCCATCAGGCGCTGTTCAATCACTAAAGGGTAGCCAGCAAAACTATCTATCCCTTCTTCCCAATTGGACATTGAGCATTCTTCCCCATTCCCCATTCCCCCTTCACCA
>DNXU01000499.1:0-251 GCA_003505715.1 Cyanobacteria bacterium UBA8803
GTTTCCATTAATTCGACTTCGGGTGAAGTCTAAAGACCCAACGCTCCAGTTGGGCTCGGAAACTTACAGCAATAGTTTCCATTAATTCGACTTCGGGTGAAGTCTAAAGACCTGTAAAGGTAGGACCACAGGACCAGCCGGAAAGAGTTTCCATTAATTCGACTTCGGGTGAAGTCTAAAGCCAGCCGGAAAGACCGGCTGGTACCTACTTGACGGGTTTCCATTAATTCGACTTCGGGTGAAGTCTAAAG
>DNXU01000499.1:347-10774 GCA_003505715.1 Cyanobacteria bacterium UBA8803
GTTTCCATTAATTCGACTTCGGGTGAAGTCTAAAGCCACTGACCCTACTCAGACTCCGCAAGTGCTCAACCCAACTGTTTCCATTAATTCGACTTCGGGTGAAGTCTAAAGCAATGCTTACAAGCTAAGCTTGAACCAGTGCTAGAGGGTTTCCATTAATTCGACTTCGGGTGAAGTCTAAAGGGCCTGCTTCTAGAAGCCTTACCCCATACCGATCTTATACCCCCATTTCCGTGGGGGTCAAGATTTACCCTAAATAACTGCGAATAATTCTCAATAAATGGCGGGTTCGAGAGGCTGGAACCCATACGCAGAGCCTGATCCGGAGGGGTCTACGAAATAATGAGGCTTTCAGCCATTGCCCGACCCCCACGGAAAAGTCATAATCATTCCGACTTTCATACTCCCTCATTCGCATAGAATTGTCATTCGCATAGAATTCATCGACGCTGCTTAGCAGAAGGGCTAGACTTGAGGCATCCCTCCTAGGTAATAAGTATGAATTCCTATTACCGCAAGCTCTATGTCCTTATGAAGGACTTGGAGAACCTTGAACAGTTCGAGTGGTGGCAAGGGCATCTACAGGATCTACAAATGTGGTGGGGCAACCACGGCAAGCAGTTTTTGGCGATCGCAAGTTCCTCCGATCGCATAAACATCAAGCCACAGATGAGCAACTCCCACAACTCAGTAGAAATCCATCATCCCATCAGCGGTCAATCCCAATTTATAAACCCCCTCAAGGGTTTAACCGATCGAGACATCGAAGAGATCAAAACCGTCTGTGCCCAAATTACCCAAGCAGAAAATCCAGACAACGCTGCTAAAAAAATCTTTTGGTGGTTGTGGCGATTTTACCCTGAACTTTCAGCCCAACGGCAACCAGACTGTAGTGAAGCCTGCGCCAATGGCCATCCCGATAGATTTTACCCTGAACTTTCAGCCCAACGGCAACGGCAATCAGAGGCACTCCTATTTCCGGCTCACAAAATCTTACCCGATTGCCCACTGCACAGTTACTATAGCACTGTTTCTGCCCTTGTCGGTGCCATTCCGGAAGACCGACAAACAGGACAAGCTGATCAACATCCTTATCTATTCCTATTTACTTTCTCCCCAGTCCAGGAATTTATCAAAGCCTCCCGTAAATTCCTCGATTTCTGGTCGGGTTCTTATCTTCTACATTACCTTGGTGCCAAAATCTGCTGGCATATTGCCGAACTTTATGGCCCTGATGCCATAATTACGCCCTCTCTCTGGAGTCAGGAAATTATTGACGCCTTGATGGTCAAGGAATTCGATCGACCAGACCAGAACTATACTGTTTTTGCCAATAGCTTTAAAAAGTACACCTCAGCCAAATCCGATCCCGTTAGCCGCTTCACTAGTGGTCAATCCACCAGCTTGAGTACCGCAGGCTTTCCCAACGTGATTACCGCTTTAGTCCCAGGACAAACAGCAGCGAAAGAATTAGGCCAAGCGTTGGCAGCAAAACTTACAGAAGAATGGAGTGCGATCGCCCATCAAGTACGAGAACATATCAAACAGCGGGTGAGGACATGGCTGGCAAACCCAGAACATCAAGAAAAACGAGGGGCAATTCTGAAAGAATTTCCAGAATTTGACCGCAATGCCTGCCAGGAAGACTGGAGAAAGTGGCTTGAGGGCGGCTGTTGGGAATGGAACAAGCTTTGGGATGCCCAGATTAACAATACCTGGGAGAGTTACTGGACAGCTGTACCCTTGGGCCACCCGGATCAAGAATTACTAATTAATAAGGATAAGGATAGCTTTCAGGAAGCTTGGAAAGAAGCCCAAAATGCGATCGCACCCTCTCGCGGCGAACAAACCATCCCCACCGCAGCTGAAGAACTAGCCTACGATACCCTCAATGTTGGTACTTGGTGGGGCAATGTACAAGCCCGTTTGGGCCAATTAATTCAAGCGGTCAAAAATACCCGTACTTGGCAAATTCCGGTTGCC
Organism: Cyanobacteria bacterium UBA8803; assembly: GCA_003505715.1. Lineage (GTDB taxonomy): Bacteria > Cyanobacteriota > Cyanobacteriia > Cyanobacteriales > Coleofasciculaceae > UBA8803. The sequence continues at coordinate 2,331 of DNXU01000499.1, forward strand.
CCTGGAGAACGGTCTACCCTTTCCGGCCAATTCAGCGCCGTCCATCCCCAACTACATTATGAGGGTCACTTACGGACAGGGGCGGGAGTCTCAGCTGGTTCGATGCGTCTGTTTTGGCGAGTAATGGCTGAAGCTTATCCAGGACTATTCAACGGTTCCGAGAAGCTGAACGCCTTAGAACTAACCAAGCGGATGGCGTGGGTATATGGCGGTGTTGCAGATTCTTTAGGCATTCCCCTAACTATCGATTTAACTAAGAAACAGGCAAACTCTCAAAATACAGCACCAAAATCTGACGAAACAGAGGACGACTATCAACTAGCTGAGACAGACGAAATCGACTACGAACAACTCATCCGCTTTCCCAACCTTAGTTCTATCGCTGCTGCCCGATTCGCCCACAACAACCCTCAAAAAGTGCGTCAGTATTGGCGAGTACTGAGAAACTTAATTCACTCTAATTTACCCGATTGCGAAGACAACTTTAGCAAACGTACTCGTGGTCGTCCGTTTCAAGTTCCCAAAACTGATACCCAGATTAACCCAAGCAACCGCAAGGGGCAAAATTTCAACGGTGTCATGTTTTCCAGTAAATGGCTAGCTGATGACATGGGATTAAATCAAATCCCAACCGAAAATCAACAGCCAAAACCCATTGAAACCTTGCGGGGATTAGTCGAAAAAGCACATCAAGATTCAGGTTTTGGGGATGGTTCTCCTGCCGATTGGTGGGTTATCGTTCTGGCAGATGGCGATGGCATGGGCAAATATGTCTCCGGTGCCAAGTTGAAGGAATACAAAGATTACATCGTTCTTGACCAAATAGAAGCAGAAAGTCGGCAAGTGCCAGGATTTGACGACTTGATCAATAAGACCAAAAAGCGCATGGGGCCAGCTACCCACGTTGGACTCAACCGCGCCTTACTAGATTTCTCCAACCGCCTCGTTCCCTACATTACTGAAAAGCGCTTCTGTGGCAAAGTTGTTTACAGCGGTGGCGATGATGTCATGGCAGTGCTACCTTTAGAGGATTTGCCAGAGTTTTTGCGATCGCTGCGTGCCGCTTGGTGTGGTGGAACTGACCCCAACAATCAATTCCAGAGTCAAGGGGGTTACTGGCATCCCAAACAGCCTATGGCGGAAGGGGAACAGCCTATGGCGGGACTGCCTAACCGTCCCTTATTCACTATGGGGGAAGGGGCGACGATGAGCATGGGTATTGTTATTGCTTACAAGAGCGTACCATTACCCACAGTACTCGAAAACCTCTGGAGTGCCGAAAAAGAACGGGCGAAAAAGCTAGCCGGCACCTGTCCATCTGCTACTAATCCCGCAATTCCGGCTAAAGATGGTTTGTGCTTCCGCGTTATCTATGGTGGGGGCAATACCTTAGAAGCCTTAATGAAAGGTCATTTGCTGGAATCTTGGTGGCAATTTATCCAAGAGTATCAACAAACTGACCTCAGTCCCCTGCTGTATCGACTAGCAGAAGAGTTACCCCGTCGTGCCTGTTTAACAGAATACGATCGCCTTTTCAGCAAGGCAGCTGAGGTAATCCTCAATCGGCGCGAACAAACCTTATCGCAGGATAGCCAAAACGCCCTATACCACTGGTTGAATGAATGGGAACACTGGGCATTTTATGCCCAAGAAGCAGCAGGAAAAACTACCCTCGGCACTCAACCCCAAGATTTAGCCATGTTACTGAGATTCAGCGCCTTCTGGGTAGACAAGATGATACAGCGATCGCAATGGGTTGAATAGTCCATTAGTGCAAGAAGGCAGAGGGCAGATGGGAGGAAAGCTTTGATAGTAAGATTTTTAACCTTTTTGAACTGGCCGGTTATTTCTGCCGTGCTGCACTAGTTATTCATTGCAATTATCCAACCACCCATTAGCCATTATCAAAAAATGTACTGGTACACCATTGAACCACTAGATTTGTTGCTATTTCGGGAGGCGAAACCTTTCAGTCCGGGGGAGGGTTCTTGGGCAAAGGGGCAGTTTCCACCCCTCCCGATTACCGTATTTCAGGCATTAAGGTCTATCCTTCCCTCTTACGGAACCAAAGCAGAGGACAAGAAACGAGACTTGGAATTTCTCGGCCCTTTTCTCCTTGATACTAAGGGGACTCTGTGGTTAACCACTCCTAAAGATTTATTGGCAGTCCAAACCAAACCGCCAACGGCAGAGGATACATCGGAAGATAAGGTCGATGAACATACTCATAACTGGCAGGCAACCCTTCGCTTCCAACCTGCTGAGGGAGAGGATGATTTGTGGAAACACCTGTGCTTTGACCCGGATAGACTGCCGCCGATGGTCACTCCTAAGCTTGACAAAAATCAATTTATATGCCGGCCCTTACCCTGGATTACTGCTCAGGGATTGGGTCAGTACCTCAAAGGTGAACAACTCGACCCACATCAGTTTCACGATCACCCTTGGTCTGTGCAAATCTTACCCCATATTCATATGGATGATGGCACCAGGCAGGTCAAAGACCAAGAAGGGTACTTTACTGAGGTCGCCATACGCCTGCATCCCGGCTGGAAACTGGTAGCAGCAATGAGTTATGAGTTGCAGAAAGCGGAGGTAGTGCGCCTAGGTGGTGAGGGACATCGGGCGCTAGTGTCCCCTGTACCCAGCTTTCAGGAGTGGCAGTACTTGCAAGAATATGAGCAGCCGGGACAATCTAGTGATTTTGCCTATTTACTGACTCCTGGATTAGCAGAAAAAGATACAGCATTATATGGAGTTTATCCCAGTAATTGGCAAGAACATCTCAAAGGATGCGTGAGCGATCGCGCTTTGCTTTGGGGGGGAGTATCTCAGATTAGGCGGCGGTTGCCTAAGTCTGAGGAAACTTTAGGGCAAACAGCTGATACCGAACAGTTGATCCAACCAGAATTTGCTCTCCTACCGCAACGGGCGTTTGTTCCATCAGGAACTGTTTATCTATTTAAAGAGAAACCGCTGCCAGACAAACTGCCCAATTATGCTCAACTATTACCTTCTGAAAATAGCCAATGGGGGGAAACATTCAGGCAGTTGAACTACGGAAAACTATTATGGGGTACTAGAACATGACATCTTATCTAACTTATCTCTATCTCATCACACCTCTACACACGGGCAGTAGTTCCCAAGAGGGTAATCTGATGGGTATTGCTCGTGAAGTCCACACCGAATTTCCTTACTTGCCTGCCTCATCCTTGCGAGGCAAAATTCGGTCAGAGTTAGAACGCACAAATGGAGAAGCCGCAGGGATATTTTTTGGGCAGAAGATTAAGGATGGACAGCAACCTACAGAAGGGGAAGTCTGGTTTGCTGATGCTACCTTACTCTTTTTTCCCATCGCCTCATTGAGTCATCATCTAGTTTGGGTGACTTGTCCCCTCTGGTTAGAACGCTGGAACCGATGGCTGAACAGTCAATCCCTGCAATCTCTTGTTCAACAATGTCGAGAAAGGATATCTGAACAGAAACCAGCATTGGTGAGTTTTAATCCAGAACCACTCTACTTACAAACAGCACTTTTGCCAGCGCCTAAGTTAGAGAGATTGGATATTGCACCCCTCTCAAAATCCCTGGCACCCCTAGCTAAATCCCAAGGTATCATTGCTCAGTTAAAGGGGAAGTTAGTGGTATTGAGTGATGAAGATTGTAACGCCTTGGTTGAGATGGGTTTGCAAAGAGAGGTCAGGGTGGCATTAGAGGAGGATACAAAAACTGTTAAAGGTGGTTCCTTCCGATCTGAAGAAGCCATTCCTCCCGAAGCGGTGCTGTTCTTTCCTTGGGGAATGAAACCTGCAAAAGATGAGGGCAAAACTCAACCAATTCGGGAACAATTACCCCAGGTTCTTAATAAACGGTTGCAATTTGGCGGGTTAGAAGGTTTAGGTCGAGGTTGGGCAGATTTAAAAACAGTTGAAACTTCCCAGGAGAGCGCATAATGATGCTGGATACACGCAAATTTAGTCAAGAAGCTCATACCGCACTTACTGAACTCAAAGGTGAGTTAGAAGCAGCTTACTATGAAAAAGCCAGTGGACTGGTACAAGGATTAGCCGTTTATATCTCCACCTGGGGATTACATCACCTCAGTGGAGATATGAAAAAATTCCTGGCAGGGATGGCTGAGGATACCAGGTATAAGGGCAAGGTATATCAGAAGTTTTTGCAGAAGCTTCGGGATTTTAGTGGTGAAGATTTTGAGGTTGATAATGAGGGGAGTTTAATTCATATGCCCCTAAGAAAATATACCGCCCTGAATCATTTAGCGATTCAGTTGGCTAAAGAGTGGTCCTTCTGGGCACCTGCTGTATTAGGGGAGGCTGAGCAATCATGAGTTACAATCGCGATCGCAACAACCGCAGTCCCCTACAGGCTCTCAATCATACCTTCTTTGGAGTCGAGGAAACGCCCCAACGTGCACTGGAACAAGCGGCGGCGGCAGATGATACTTGCCAATCTCTCTACCAACAGCTAACCCAGAAAACTAAACTTCTTGCTAATGAGGTACTAACCGTTGAGTTTCCCTGGCGGGTGCGGGTGGGGGGAACTCGTGGCTTTAGAGATTTGCTCCTGCCTGTGTTTCATCCTGTATATGGTGTGCCTTATATTCCTTCTAGCAGTATTAAAGGGGTTGTCCGGGCTTGGGCAAAACAGCATCAATCTGTCAATGAGATAAATCGATTGCTAGGCACATTAGACGGTGGTGTTGGTTGTGTCCAATTTCTTGATGCCTTCCCAACTGGGCCATGCCTGAGTGTAGATATGGCTAATCCCCAATGGCATTGGGACTATAACCAAGTAAAATACGACCCTCAGCCTCATGCTTTGCTCTCCATGGAACAGCCAGAGATAGTTATTGGGTTAGCCCTTACCAGTCGAGGCACTTCTCAAGAAGATGTTAAAAAAGTCAAGGAGTGGTTAGAACAAGCTTTGGCAGCTTCTGGTATTGGTTCGCGGGTGAGTTCCGGCTATGGGCGAACGGTACTGACTTTATCGACAGAGGCGATCAGCAGATCCTATCGGTTCCGACTGTGGACAGCAGGAATGTATGGCGCATTTGCGCCTAATGCCGAAAATCAATACCAAGGTACGCCTGAATTTCGCCCAACAGCGGTAAGGGGTATGTTGCGTTACTGGTTCCGTGCGATCGCACTAGGACTATATCCACCCCAACAGTGCCAAGAACTAGAAGCGACTATCTTTGGCACGATCGAACCGACTACCAAAAAGGGTAGTATTCGCATTGGGGTGGAATGGGAAGAAGAAGAAGGTGATCGCACTCATCCCCATTTCTATAGTGGCAAGATTTTCCTAGAAGCCCAAGACCAAGACCACCTGACTTTAATTAGTAGAGTACTGCTGCTAGCATCCCATCTAGGGGGAATCGGTAGGGGATCGAGGCGTTCTTTGCACTGGAACGAGCCTTACCCAGGATTGCGGGGATGCCATTGGGAAATAAACTTATCTAAATTTCCGTTACCTTCGAGTCGAACAACTTGGCCAAAATTTCTCCAGCTGGTACTAGATAGTTTTCTTACCGTGCAAAACCCGAACGGTTCTCCTGGTAGCGGCAATCCTGGGAATCCAGGAAACCGGTATCAGGATGTATTAAACCGCAATGCCCGAATTTATCTGGTACGTTGTCAGGAGTTACAGCATCCCGAAGCAGTTAGTGACTGGCAGCGTAATGGGATGAATTCAAAGGTGCGGGGTCAGGCGTTGACTTTGCTTTATGACAACCGTTTTAAAGGGGTTAACCCCCAAGGAGAAGGAAATGCTAACGTCGGTGGAAGAATTAGTAACAATGGTGACGGTTCAACCCCTTCCTATGTAGTGATTAAGTCCAATTTCCCCGCCGGAAAGTCACCTTATCAAACTGTAACGATTTTGGGGGCGAATCAAGGTAATCGCGCTGCCTTTGAGCAAGCTTTACCCCCTGGTGCTATTAAAGTTTGGCCTCTGGCGACAACTTAAATAATAGGTCTACTAACTTCGAGCAAATACAATAGACAGCTTGCCAAAGTATCAAATTCTGCCAGGGAATTGATTCCCTGGCTAATAGATCAAGTCCGTATTAGTTTATATATCAAATCAAAATCTAAGTAAGGTTTGCTGAAAAAGTCTTTTCGTGAGGGTAGGGAATGGGGAATGGTTTTACTGTTGTTTTAAGACGATTATTACTGAAATAATACGCTCATCGTGAGTGCCTTCAAGCTATTGAAGGCACTTTGAAAGAACTAAAAAGTACCAAAACCCTTGTTTGGTATGAGTTCCAATTTTATACAGCAAGCCCTAAGTAGGGCGATTTTAAAAATAATTAATTATTTTTTAAAAAGGTCGGAAATAAAATATCAGGCCTTTTCTGTTTCCATTAATTCGACTTTGGGTGAAGTCTAAAGGTCTCTACGAATAGACTTATATGATGTCCGGTTGATTAATCCTAATAAAACCAGTATCCCATTTAGGGGCGAGTCGCTATTTCAATATAGTATTGCTGGCCTTTCAAAATAACTTGACTCGCCCTGATGGACTGAATTAGGTTGGAATCTGGCGATCACCAAACCCAACAGATCCACCTTCTTTCGTCATTCGCACAAGATCGCTACAACCTCAGATAACCATCGCCCATACTATAAATATACGAGCAATTCCAACCCTAATTTAGGAACCAATATGACAATTCTACTTGCTAATATCGGCACGTCTGACTTAGCCATAGAAATTAACGGCTACTATTTTCCTGTAGGGTTTGACCGTGAAGAACGCAATATTTCACAACCTGTAACAGATTCAGTCGAAGAATTAGCATGGCAGCTACGCTTGGATGAGATTAAAAAAATGGCACAGCAGGAATTAGGGATGGTTTTAGGCGAGAGAGAAAATCCCTCTTTCCGAGAGTTGACTCATCGCCTGCTACTTGCTTACCAACAGGAACCGGAAAAATGGCATTCTCGCCTGCGCCCAAACCGCATTTTTGGCGTCATTCAAACCGCAATTAATACCCCATTTAAGGTGAAAGATGCTTATATATTTGTAACTGACCAGCCAGAAAAAGAAGCAGATGGTACTCCTAACCGAGGCTACCCATCGGATACGATTTTTTTATTTGAGATTCTCGCTAAGTGGCTTGAGCGAGAAATCCCTCAATTGAGGTTAAATAAATGGGTGATCCCACCAGAAATTTCAGCTATTAACCAGGATGGATTGCTCCAGTATTACTATCATTTTTTTCAGAATGCAGTTCCCAAAAATGAATTTTATTTAATTAGCATCAAAGGGGGAACGCCTCAGATGCAAACAGCCTTAAAATTTCAGGCGATTGCCTCTGCCAATCCCCAGCAATTATTTATTGATCCGATTCTGTCTGTTCATAATGTCTTAGCCGGAAAAATTTCAGATTGCCAGTTAACCTCTTACTGGCAGTATTTTAGAACTCAAAAGTATCAGACAGTTCAACTACTTTTGCAGCAACGGTGGGATTTTGATGGAGCGATCCACATTTTGGAGGATTGGAAAAATATTCTCAAGTTTTTGAGGAAGTATATTGTTGATGAACAGTTAGCCTGGAATGATGACTTGATGGCTAGGGTCAGACAAAGCCTAAAACTCTGCATTCATTGTTTCAATTTAGATATTAAAACCGCTCAAGAGCTTGTACAACATAGTTCTAATTTACAGCTATCGCCCCAATTAGTTAGCCAAATTAGTAATTATAATCGCCTCTTAAACCTTTATACCCAATGCCGTATCTATAGTGAATTAGACCAAGTAGCTAATTTCTTAGCTCGGATGACTTCATTTTATGAAGAAACTCTCTTCCAAGTCAATCAACGACTGGAGGGCAACAAGTATTTTGAGGGAAACATAGAAAAATGGGATTTGAACACTAAAGTACTACGTCAGGAGATGGGGGAGGATTTATGGCAAGAGTTTAAGCAGCTAGAGGGAGGATATAACGCTAAACTCTACCCACCTAATTTAAAGCAAAACCCAGTTGTCCAGTTGATGAATCGTTATATCAAGCGCAGCTTTATTGAGGTTTTGGTTAGGTTCCGCAAGAGTCATCGAGAAGCTGTTCTCTGGCAGGAAATGCTAGGTTTATTAAAGAGCTTAGATTATTGGGTAGTTCAGCGCAATAATTTGATCCACAGTATCGAAGGAGTCTCCAAGCAGCGAATGTGGGAGTTATGGCACTCTCGTAGCGAGAAAGATTGTCTAGCTTGTCCACCCAATAAAATTTTACAGGTGATGACACAAATCCTCAAAAGTGGTTTTGGAATTATTGAGGAAGATTACTGCAAAAACTTTGTTGGTGAGCAGGCTAAATACTATATCTATTCTGAGGTGAGAGATTGGGCGATCGCTCAGTTGGTAAATCATATCATGTCCGATAGCATCTGAGATCTGTCTTGAAAGTCGGGAATGGG
>DNXU01000499.1:10813-15246 GCA_003505715.1 Cyanobacteria bacterium UBA8803
TTATTGAGAATGGTGCAAGATCTCAGTTTCAACTGAGATCTTGCACCAATGTCATTAAGCCTATAAAAGCCAGATTTTTAGCGATCACATCAACGGAAAATCAATAGTTCTGGTTGGTTATTGAGAATGGTGCAAGATCTCAGTTTCAATGGACTTCAGCTGTTAGCACCTGCCTTTAGTCCACTGCGGGATAACAACTTGTGGGATGAAATTTGATATGTATAAGATGTTTACCTCTCAAATAATAATTCTATAGTGGCAATGGTGCCTTACGCAAAAGCTAACGCACCCTACTCAAATACCTTATTTCCGCCGCGCTAGTCTAGGATAAAAGCCTGTTTCGTCAATCGCATTAGATTAGGGAACTAAAAATAACCCCATTGATACAGTTGAGTTATCAATTATTACTCCCCCATTCGTTAATTCGTTACCCAATCTACTGCCACCTAGGGTATTAGCCATGACGAAATCACCTATCTTCTACAAATATTTTCTCACCCCAACCCTAATTTTTACAGCTATTTGGGGTGCCCTCACCTCACCTTTAGCGATCGTGGGGCCTAAACCTATCGTGATTCAGCTGCAAGAAGAACCTATTTTTGATGGCCAGTTGAGAGATATTGCTACACCTTATTTTATGGCGTCCACACTACTTAGTTTGGGAGCCGCTTTTAGTTACGTGGCCTTAATCGGCTGGCGGCAATCATCCCGTAAATCAGCTCTAATTGAGAAAGACTTATCCAGCTTGCAGCAAGAATTAAAAGCGAAAGAAACCAAGATTACCCAATTAAAACTCCAAGCCTCTGGACTGACAGATTTTTTACAACCCGAGCATTCTACTAACCCAGAAGCAGGAACCAAGGCAGGAAACTTCCCCTCTATCGCTTATCCTTCAGAACACCTATTCCTAATTCTAAATAACTCACCCCTGGAACCCGCAGACGATACCACCAACTCTCTTACTGTCGAGTCCGCAGTGCAGCCTTGGGCTGTAGCCCAATCTTTTCTGGGCTTTAAAACTGTAAAAAGCGTAGCAGAAAAATCCTCTCTATCAACAGCTAATCTGACCCAAATAGCAGAAATTCAGGAGCAAATCTACCAGTTACAAACCCAGTTTGAAATGCTCCAAGATCAGCTGCTGCTATCTGCAAAATCAATAGCACCTGCTGTTGCTCAGTCTGAAAATGCTAAAGCCAATAGCAAGCGGTTGTATCAGCAATTGCCTGCCAGTTTTCCAACCCAGCGCCTAGCCTCTTAGCCTTAAATGATTTTTTTAACGCAAAGAGTGCAAAGAATACGCAAAGAATCCCTTTTAAATAAACCACGAAGANNNAAGACACAAAGGACACGAAGAAGAAGAGGAAGAAGATATTCGTCAGGATTTAATTCGAGAGTGGTACTAAGGCGATCGCGCATCGTCTTGATATAAAGCTTCAGCTTGGGACGTTCGGCCACAATTACCGAGTCAATATTACTCCCCGCAACCGCCACTTATCTAACTCCATCGCCCAAATCACCACCGTACTTAAACCTAAACTAATCACCAACTCACCCACCGACAGCGCTGTCGTATGGAACACATTCTGCAAAAAAGGAACGTATACCACCATCAGTTGAAACAAAAATGTCAGAATCACAGCACCTAGTAACGGCTTATTCGACAGCAAATTCATCCGGAACAATGACTCTCGCTCCGATCGCATACTTTGAGCTAGACCAATGCGAGAAAAAGCCAGAGTTGCAAACACCATCGTCCGCCAACTTTCCTGCCCGATAGACCAGTATCGATAATCAATTCCCAGTAAAACAATACCTAGCAGTAACCCAATCCACACAATATCTCTACCTACCCCCCGACCAAAAATATTTTCTTTCGGGTTGTGGGGCGGACGCTGCATCACATTAGGTTCGGCAGGTTCTACCCCCAAAGCTAAAGCTAACAAACCATCAGCCAGCAAATTAATCCAGAGAATTTGCAGGGGTAGGAGAGGCAGAGGCATCCCCAAAAACGGAGCCAGCAGGATTACCCACAGTTCCCCGCAATTCCCCGTTAAGGTATACTTGATAAACTTGCGGACGTTGTCGTAAATTACCCGCCCTTCCCTAGTGGCCGCAACGATAGTGGCAAAGTTATCATCCAGCAGCACCATCTCCGCTGCCTCTTTGGCCACATCCGTACCCACAACTCCCATGGCCACTCCAATATCAGCTTTCTTCAAGGCAGGTGCATCGTTCACACCATCACCCGTCATGGCCACAATATGCCCTCGATTTTGCAGAGCCTGCACGATTTCCAATTTGTGCTGTGGCGAAACTCGGGCATAGACCGATACTTCCTCGACCAAGTTTTCTAAATCTTGGGTACTCAGTTGGGCTAAATCCTGTCCGGTCAGCATCAACCCATTATTAGAGATGCTGAGTTCTGAGGCAATATGCCGAGCCGTGAGAGGATGATCGCCTGTAATCATCACCGGACGAATGCCAGCTTTTTGACAAGTTAGCACCGCTTCCTTAACTTCAGGCCGTGGCGGGTCGATCATACCCACCATACCGACAAAAATTAAGTCTCGTTCGACAATCTCCTCGCCCCGTTCCCCAGATAAATTCGCGATCGCTTGCTCTGCTAAAGCTCGAAACGCCACGCCGAGAACGCGGATACCCTCTCCTGCCAGTTGGTCGTTAGCATTACAAATCTGCCTGTACCAGAAATTATTCAGCGGGGCAATCTTGCCATTCACCCACACCTGACTGGAAATCTGCAATAAGCTATCAACAGCACCCTTGGTAAAAGCAATATAGGGCTTCTCAGCCAAGGTCAACCACCAATATCCCACTCGCTCCAATTCCTGAGGAATAGTGCCGTTAACCTTTGGTAGTTCATGGATCGTCGTCATCCTTTTGCGATCGGCATCAAAAGGCACCTCCCCAATGCGCTTAAAAGCCTTCTCCAACTCACCTTTCCACAATCCCAAATCCGCAGCAGCTACCACTAGGGCACTCTCAGTAGGGTCTCCTAAGGTTTGGCAGTGCTTGGGTTGCGCTAAATTACACTCCAAGAAGGCATCATTGCAGAGTGCCGCACCCGTTAACAGCAAGCCAACTGCTGGCTGTTGTTTCAATAACTGCGATTGCTCCTCAGCCACAGGTAAGGGTAAGATGAACTCCTCTCCCTCTACCGTGGCATGACGCTCTGGCCCTGGCAAATCGATGTGGTGCCCCATCACCTCCAAGCAACTAACGGTCATCCGGTTTTCCGTCAACGTACCCGTTTTATCCGAGCAAATCGTCGTCACCGAACCCAAGGTTTCAACCGCAGGCAGTTTGCGGATCAGAGCTTGGTTTCTCAACATACGCTGCGCCCCCAAGGCTAAAGCAATCGTAACTACCGCAGGCAACCCTTCCGGTATAGCAGCAACAGCTAAACTAACCGCCATGAGAAACATTAATTTGACATCCTCTCCCCGCAGCAGTCCTAGCAAGAAGATGACAATGACCAGCACTAGGATTGCGATCGCCAACACCCATCCCAATTGGTCTAAGCGGTGTTGCAGTGGAGTTGCTTCCCGGTCAATGCTCTGAATAGCCTGAGCAATCTGACCCAACTCAGTATTCATCCCCGTTTCCGTCACCACCGCCAGCGCCCGCCCATAAGTAATAGTCGTCCCCATGTAAGCCATATTGTGACGGTCAGCGAGGGCCAGGTAGTTTTTCGGAAGAGGCGAGGCTGCTCTTGACAAGAGGGAAGTCGCATTCTCTGCCAAGATCTCCGTCCAAACTGCTCCCTTATCTTCCCCCTCTTTACTGGCAACCACCATATCTCGCGCATCTTTATCCGTCGGTTCTGATTCACCCGTCAGAGAGGCTTCCGAGATCCGCAAATTAAAACTTTCTAACAAACGACAGTCTGCTGGCACCAGGTTACCAGCTTCCAACAGCACAATATCACCGGGCACCAGTTCGCGAGCAGAGATTTGCTCTACCATACCTTGTCGGCGCACCTTAACTGTCGGCACGGCCAACTTTTTCAGAGCTACGATCGCTCGTTCTGCTTGATACTCTTGTCTAAATCCCAGGAAAGCATTGAAGGTTACAATCGCCAGGATCGCGATCGCATCTTTATACTCCCCCAATACCGCTGAAACAACCGCAGCCACAATCAAAACCAAAACCACTGTAGCGGTAAGCTGTTCCCACAAAATCTGCCATGGACTTTCGATGTTGTGTTCGATCAACTCATTAGGGCCATAGACTGCTAAGCGACGGCCAGCTTCCGCTGACTGAAGACCCACTTCTGCATCAGTGTCCAGTTGCTGTAGTACATCGGCTCGATTTAGACTGTACCAATTGCTCATTGGTTGTTTGTTGTTTGTTGTTTGTTGTTTGTTGTTTGTTGTTTGTTGTTTCTTGTTTGTTGTTTGTTGTTTGTTGTTTGT
>DNXU01000498.1:0-3306 GCA_003505715.1 Cyanobacteria bacterium UBA8803
AGCTCCCCAAATTTCTCTATCGAGAATAAATCTGCCCTGCCCAAGGTTGGGGGACTAGGGGAGCTAATTGCTGGATATTGCATAACTCTTGAATATTTAACCCTTGCAGAATGGGGGGATGGTTGGTTGAGGGATAGTGGATGACGCCAATTGCTCCTGGATGCAGCGGCAAGCAAGCAAATTTGTCTGTACTCAGGCCGAGAATTTGACTGAGAAGGCGCTTGAGGCTCGCATCGCGAGCAACTACTAGTCCAGTCATTAAAGAGCTGGCGTTTTCGGCTAAGAATGGCGTGGCTGGAAAACTTTTGTAAATAGCTTGCTGCCAAATTAAGGGGAAGTCCTCCCGCAATACCTGTAACTGTAATGTCGTGGGATGATTTTCCAGAATTTGTTGTGTTATTTCTGGGGAGGTGTCGAGCCAGGGGCGATCGCTTCCTACTTCGTTAATGCTGCTGATGCTGAAGTCAATAGCTACTGCCTTCAGCAATTGGGTCAGTTTTTGCATCTGTTCTGGATCGGTTGACTCTGAAGACACTAGTATCAGACGCAACCCTTGATGCCCCTCTTTGAGTTTGGGTAGGGTTTTGCCCAGATGTACGGTGAGATTCAAGGCTTCTAGTCGTGCTGGTTGATGGCAACCTGCCGGAAAGTTTAAGACACTTAGCCCGCAATTCGATTGCTGGAGGGTGTGGTAGCGATCGGGTTTCAGACCAATGGCCGTGCTGATTAAGGCGCGGTTTGTACCACCATGACTTACAATTACCACAGTCTGACCTGGATGACGGGGCAAAATCTGCTGCCAAAACTGCCGTGCTTGTTCGTAGAGGTCGAGTAGGGGAAAGCATTGCTGTGGGCTGGGACTAGCAACTGCCAGATTGCCTGCTGAGTGTTCTACAGGCTGGGAGACATTCATCTGGAACTGATGGGGACGCTCTCGCCAACAGCGATATGCTTCAGGAAATTGCTCTTGGACATCGGTGAAGAACAAGCCTTGCCAAGCGGGTAGGTTAATTTCTTTGAGCTGGTCAGCTATATGGAGGGATGGTAAATTATCAGTGGCAGTGCTAAGGGCTGATAGGATCTCATAGGTTGTCTGTTGGGCGCGTTTCAGGGGACTGGTGTAAATGGCATTAATATTAATTCCCTTCAAAGCAAGGCCAGTTTGGTAAGCAGAATTATGGCCTTTTTCTGTTAAGACAGAATCATCACAACTACCCTGATATCGCCCCTGTTCGTTGTAAGTACTCCGCCCATGACGTACTATAATTACGCGAGTGCCAGGATTTGGGCTAGAAATTGGTTTTTGCCAAGATTTATCCTCAATTCCCCTTAGGGTACGCTCAGGGTGAACCCATTCCCCATTCCCATATCAAGCTTTGAGTACATAAGAACCTTCCTGGTTAGAGCGATCGCTGTCAATAATTACTTGCAGTTGATAAAGGGTGGTGTATCGACCACCAAGACTCATGAGTTCTGAATGAGTACCCCGTTCTAAGATTTTGCCCCCTTCGATGTAGAGAATCTGGTCGGCTTGCTGGGAGGTAGTCAAATCGTGAGTAATTAAAAAAGTGGTGCAGTTTTGGGTGAGTCTTTCCAAGGCTTCAGTAACGGCCTGTTCGTTTTCGTTATCTAAACCCACAGTCGGTTCATCTAAAATCACGATGGGAGCTTTGCGCACAGCAGCACGAGCGATCGCAATTCGCTGTCGCTGTCCGCCGGAAAGGGTAGCCCCCCGTTCTCCCAAAATCGTGTCATAGCCTTGAGGCAGGGCCATGATAAAGTCGTGAGCGTTGGCTAGGCGAGCCGCAGCAAAGATTTGTGGGTCGGTTGCGCCTAGGGAACCATAGGCAATGTTATCGCGAACGGTAGTAGCAAACAGTACGCTATCTTGCAGCACAATACTGATCTGGCGGCGTAAGGATTCCAGTTTGTATTCCCGCAAATCATGCTCATCAATTAGAATTTGACCTTCTAAGGGGTCGTAGAGGCGCAACAGCAAACTGACTAAGGTAGACTTGCCACCACCAGAAGGGCCAACCAATGCCACTCGCTGACCGGGTTGCACCTCAAAGTTGAGATTTTGTAAAATTCCTTTAGCTGGATTGTAGGCAAAGCTAACATTGCAGAAACGCACCGCACCTTGAAAGGGGGGAGCCTCGATCGCACCGCGCAAATCTTGAATGTCGGGGACGGTATCGAGTAAATCGATAATACGTTCCCCGCAGGCTATAGCTTTAGCAATCTGCGCCGTATACTTGGCGAGTTGGCGCGTGGGTTTAAAGGCGGTTTTGAGGTAAGTAATAAAGACCAACAAGTCTCCTGGTGTGGCTGCCTTTTGCAGAACCAGCTGTACACCCCGCCACAACACTAGAGCTGTTGCGATCGCCACCAATAATTCTATGGTGCGTTGCAGTCCAGCGGAGAGTTGTTGGGTTCGAGCGCCTTCTTCTAAACTTTTCTGATTTTGGCGAGAAAACCGACTCTCAAGCATTCCCTCCAAAGAGAGTGCCTGCACCACCTCGATCGCCCCAATTGCTTCTGCTGCTGTCGCCGCCATTGCACCCTCCCGTTTGCGCTGCTGACGAGCTAGAGAGTGAATGCGTTTGGTAATCCTTACTGTCGATATTAAAAACAAGGGAAAAATGGTGATACCAATTAGAGCTAATTCCCAATTGAGCCAGAACATCACCCCTACCATACCCACTAAGGTGAGACTATTTACCAATAGGGGTAGAGCAGCTGTAACCATCACTTCCCGCAAGCGATCGGTATCCGAGGTTACCCTAGTAATCAGATCGCCACTCTTAGCTTGGTTATGAAATGAAAGGGAGAGACGCTGGATGTGAGCGTAAAGTTTAGCGCGGATATCCGTGACAATTCGGGTGGCTGCTAAAGACATACCCACCAAACCGATATAGGCAGCAGCAGCCCGCAAAGCTGTAGCCCCGACAATAGCTAGGGTAAAAACAGTTAGCAGTACCATCGGATTGGCACCCTTGAGCATGGGGATCTGCAAGCTAATAGCCCTAGCATCCGCCACAATAATATGGTCAAAAATAAATTTCAGCGGCCAAGGTTCTAAGAGTTGGGCAACAATTTCAACCACAAGTCCGAAGGAAGACACCGCGAGCAGAAATCCTTGCTTACGGATCTCCGGCCAAAACTTCTGCACAATCCGATCGATACCGGGTAAACTTTCCTGAAGGTTTTTCTGAGGACGGCTCATTCAACAATAAACCACAAACAACAAATAACAAACAACCAACAACCACCAACCACCAACCACCAACCACCAACCAACAACCA
>DNXU01000498.1:3356-10833 GCA_003505715.1 Cyanobacteria bacterium UBA8803
CAACCAACAACCAACAACTAACAACCAACAACACCCGCTATAAACGATAGCTTCGGCACTTCCAACACTTGTTGATAAACCCACTCCCAGTTCTTTTGTTCGACGCACGGTGCGAGTTGCTGAAGAGCTTTATTCTTAGCCGCAACACCCAACTGTTGCCGTAGAGCTGGTTGATTTATTAACCGTCGCAGTGCTATAGTTAATTCCTGACTAGAGGCGGGATTAACTAGCAGGGCATCAACACCGTTTTCTAGAATTTCGCCAATGGCATCCACAGATGTACCAACAATTGCCCGACCAGCCAGCATCGCTTCTAGCAAAGCATTAGGGCAGCCATCGTGCAGTGAGGGAATAGCAAAAATATCTATCTGGGGTAGGTAAGCTAGAGCTTCACTACGGCTGACCTTTCCTGTAATCACAACTCGGTCAGCAATGCCACTATTGCGAAGTTCTTGCTCCCAGTAACCCCGCTCTTTCTGGACGAAGTCTCCAACTAAGAGCAAAGTCAACTCCGTTTCTGTCCGGAGTTCTCGACAAGCATCTAAAAGGTATTCTAATCCTTTTTTATCCCGGAAGTTGCCGACCGAACCAATAACCGTTCCCTGTAACTGATTGACTAGGGTGGGAGTTAAGAACTGGTCGAAGTCAATCGGGACAATGGAATTCCAAAAAGCTGATGATTTCTCTTGAATTGCTGGTACTAGCACCCTGGCTCGGTTCATTAAAGCTTTGCTCACGAAAGTGATCCAAGATGAATGTGCCAGAGTCCAAGTAATTTGTCCGTGCTGTTGGGGGCTAAAACTATGTTTATGAAGGTCAGCGCCACGGACACTATTAATTACAGGCAAATAATTTTCTTTAGCCAACAGCGTTGTTAAAAAGCCCGTTTCATTGATAAAGAAGGCATGAAATACATCAAACTTGTAGTACTGATGCAGGCTTTCCAGTTGGCTGTAAATATCGCAAAGATAATCCTGCTCCTTAGCCGCAGTTGAGCGAATTGCTGGTTGAAGACGATGGACAATAATACCGTGCCGCTCAGTTGTTTGGCAGCGCGATCGCCTGTATTCACCAGCTAAAGCTTTTTCCCGTTCGCTGCTGAAAACGGCGCGGAAAACTGCAACGTGGACTTCATATCCTAAATCCAACAGCATTTGCGCAATCCGCTGGGTTGACTCACCCACTCCACCGACATCGGGGGGAAACTCAAGGGTAGTAAGGCAAACTTTCTGTTTCATGATGGCATGGCTGATTTTTTAATAATTAGGGAATAGGCTTCTTTAAGCAGCAGCCTCTTGCTGCTGAAGCAGTCGGCGTAAACAAGTAGCGGTTTTTTCAATACCACCAAAATCCCAGGTGATGGCATTTGGTTGCTGGTTCAGACAGGCAACTACTTTTTCGGCAAACTGTTCAGGCTGCAATTCTGGTTTGCGGATAACGTTAACAATGCCCAACTTTGCTAATTTCTCAGCTCGAATTGTTTGTTCTTGGTCATCGTTACCCATAAAAGCCATAATCATAGCGGGCACGCCCGTCATCAAGATATTCATCGTAGTGTTGTAACCAGACATACTAATAGATAGGTCTGCTCTTTTCATGTAATCTAGAAATCGAGGCGTATAGCGGTCAATGGTGATGTTATCGCTACCTAAAGCCAGATTTTGCAGGTGTGAAAATACTTCCTCAGGAATGAAAGGCCCTGTAAACATCTGGATGTGATGGGGAAGGCGAGATTTCAGAAGTGGTGCGGTTTTGACCACACATTCTAGTAAGTCATGTCCGAATCGACCGCCACCAACACTGGCTAAAATAATAGGTCTTGCTGGAGTGGGTAATTGCAGAGTGTCCGAAGACATTACCCCAGTTTCTGGAACTGGCTGTGCTACGTATCCTGTATACTCCACTGCACAGTTGAGATCGCTAACTCTAGAGAAGCTTTCTTCTAATCTGATAAACTGCGGGTCGCCATGAATCAATAACATATCAAAGTATTGATTCATTAAACGGCAGACTTTTTCTTCATGGCGAGCCTGATTTTGTTTAGTAACCACGATATCCCGCAAACTGCAAACAATTTTGGTGCCGGATAATTTGGCTTGCTCCAACAGGGGAATCAGTTCAAAGGAAAAACGCCTTCTGCCAAAGGGGAACAGTTCGATCGCTAAAATATCAGGTTGGAATCGCTCGAACACGCTCAGCAGTTGCTCTCTACGGATGGCTTGCACATCCTCTAGGCTCAGCGAACTATCTGCAACCTGGAGTTCCTGAAATTCTGAATCAGTTTTAATTGCCGGAATATTGACAATTTCTACTGAGGGGGGTACTTGAAAGCCTTGCAAAACTTGGCCGCCGTTGATAAAACAAACCTGGAAATCTTTGACTAGACCCCGGACAATTTCCATGCTGCGGACAAAATGACCGATTCCTAAAATATGTTGGCAATAAAATAGGACTTTTGGCATTGTTTTATGTTGATAGTGAGGAGTATTCTTGGCGTGCGTCAGTTGACGGCGTTTTCTTAGCAGATCGACAATTTGGGTTTGGCTTGAGCTAGATAGCGTGACTGGACAGAAATTGGATAACGATATCCATCGGTCACAAACTGAGTATCGTTGCCTAATAAAGCGTAGAGGTGGCGAATAATTTGGGGGAGTGCATCAAGGTTTAGGCAGGAAACAAGGGGAAGGTGGTTGCGATCGCTGTTGAGCTGCTCTAAGACGGCATCCATTAGAGTTTGGGGCGTTAAAAAATCGGGATGAATCGCCTTCAATAAACCGAATTTTTCCATCCGTTCGGCTCGAATCCATTGTTCTTGAACGGGTTGAATGCGGGGAACTACAACCGCTCTTTTACTAAGGGAAATAATTTCACAAACCGTGTTGTAACCTGCCATGGAAACAACTGTATCAGCCGCATCCATGTAGCTGATCAAATCATCGGTAAATTCACAAATTTCTACCTGGGGATAAGACTCCGCAGCTTGATATAATACTTGTCGCTGGCAGAGAGGCATTTCTGGCCCGCAGATAATCAAACTTTTAATTTTGCCTTCTCTCGGCAGGTGTACCAATCCAGACAGATAAGTCTCAATGAGACGATAGCCATCGCCACCACCGCCAGGAGTGACTAAAACTAATTGTTCATCGGGCTGGATTTGCAATTCTTGGCGCAGGATGGAGCGAGGTTTTTGGCCTAATTCTCTGCGGATATAGCCACAGAATTTTAATTTGCGGGCGATGGAATCGGGAAATTGGTATTCTTGTATGACATCAAAAACTTCTGCCATCCCAACGACCCAAACCTGGTCGTAAAATAATTCAATTCCTCGATAGTACTGATACTTTTGCCACTCAGCAATTGTGGTCTCTGGGCTGTCAAGGATATCCCTAAGGAGCAGCACTACTTTGGTATCCGGCAGATCGGTTTTCAGATAATCTAGGGTAGATTTTAATTCGCCTTGCAAGGCATAAGGCTTTTTATCCACCAGCAGCAAATCTGGTTTGAAGTTAACTGCTGCTACTTGAATCAGATCAGAGCGGAGTTTTAAGGCGGCATCGGTTTCTGTACCGAGATATTTGGCAGATAGATCGCCAGACTCATTGCGTCCGAGGCAAGGAAGTTTGATATAGTCCAGTCCCTGGGGCATCCGAAAGCTGTGTACCACCGGGGAACCAGACACTAACAAGATTGATAGTCCTGGTAAGGAATCCAATAGGTACTTGCAAATCGCCAGCATTCGGCGGATATTACCGAGACCAAACGTATCGTGAGAGTAGACCATCAGTCTCATGGTTCAATATTTCTGAATACTTCTTAATGAAGGGTTGGCTCGGAACTTCAAGGTATGGGTAACACCAGGCTTGACTTCAAACTCGAGCAATTACCTATCTTTTAGTTTCACTCTTCTTTGTGAAGCCTTAATGAAATCTTTATGAGAAAACCTTCATGATCAAATCACGGTAGGCTGATATCATTGCACTCAAAAGGTATTGACATGCTCCCAGTTATATCGTGTCCGGTGGCGTCGATATNNGTTTGTAGTAACCAATAAGAGTGGTTGACAATAGAGCATTGTCAACCACTCTTATTGGTTACTACGAACCTTTTTATACCAACCTTTTTATACCAACCTTTTTATACCAGTTCGGTGCTACCGGACATGATATTAACTTTTAGTCTGAGTGCGAGCTGCCTCCAGTTGAGTACAAACCCGCTCCAGCAAGTCACTGAAATGAAACGGTTTGGTCAAATAGTCATTTGCTCCCATGCTGAGAGCAGTTGCCTTGTCCCTGTTGTCTTTAAGGGCAGTCACGATGATGATTGGTCGCGTTTCTCCCTGAGAACGGAGTTCTTTCAGGACAGCCCAACCATCAACAATGGGGAGTCCCAGGTCGAGTAGCATCAAATCAAAGTCCCCGTCTCGTGCTATGTTAATCGCTTGCTGACCATCTTGAGCGATCGCTGTTGTAAAACCTTGCTTGCGCAGCCCTTTCTCGATAAAGGCAGCAAGGCGCGTCTCGTCTTCGGCAATCAAAATTTGAGTCATATTCTGAAACTATCGCAAAGCTGAATTTGCAACAACTCCTCAGCTTAAACTAAGCTACAACATTTGCCAGAGGTCTATTAACCCACATGCCGCCCCCTCTACTGTCACAATCGGTATTTACGGCATTTTCCGGATTTATGAGATTTAACTCCACAAATAGCTTTAAGATTTCCTCGACTTTCCCTTGCCAATCTCTGCTGGGTTTTGGCTGAGACTTCAATCCCAAAGTTCTTTAATATGATTTTCGGTTTGCAGTGATAGGTAACCAGATTTCAACGTTTCAAGAATTAAGTAATATATTTTTGACATCGTCCTATGTTGCGGTTGCTATAACACGAGTAATATCGTGTCAAGTTGCGTCGATATTGTTTGTAGTAACGAACCTTTTTATACAAGGAAAGATGCTACCGGACTTGATATAACAGCTAGAACTGGTACAAGACTTGAGCCTATAAACCCAAATTAGTAGCTCTGGATGAGGTGGAGATGAAATATTTGTGAAAGTTTTCTCACGATCGCAACCAATCATCCGCACCACTTTCTAGCCCTGTCACAGCTCGATATTTTGGACATCGTTGCTGAGTTTTTGATGAAGTTCTACAGGCAAAACGATCGTGAACATAGACCCGGCTCCCAGCTTGCTGCGGAGCAGAACTAGTCCACCATGAGCCTGCGCGATCGCCTTGACAATTGACAGACCCAGACCAGCACCCTCCGAACGGTAGCGACTGTTTGAAGCACGGACAAAGCGCTCAAAAATTCGCTTTTGATCGGCTAGGGGAATTCCTTCGCCCGTGTCACGAACCCAGAATCGAGCTTTGCCGTTGGCGATCGCTGAACCAATAGCAATGGTGTCTTCTTGTTCTGTGTATTTAGTGGCGTTTTGTGCCAGATTCATCACAGCCTCTGTCAGCCGCTGGCGATCAACCACAATTTTTCCTTTAGCAATAGCATCCAGTTGCCAGTCTCGCTCTGCCAAGATCCTGGCTTTGGCATAGAGTTCCTCAGTCAGAGCAGCCGCATCGACCGTCTCTAATTGCAAGAAATCAGAGCGTTCTGCCTTTGCCAACAAGCTCATGTCATCAACCAGACGGCTCATGCGGTCTAGTTCGCTCATCACCAGCGCCAGGGTTTCCTGCTGCTCGTCAGGGTCATCACCCATCAGTTCTAAGTGTCCCTGAATGATGGTGATCGGAGTTCGCAGTTCATGTCCTGCGTCATTGAGAAATTCCTTCTGGCTGTTAAATGCTACTTGCAGGCGATCCATCATTTCATTAAAGGTTTGTGCTAGGTGAGCCAGTTCTCCCTTCCCCCGCACAGCCAACCGCTGAGTCCAGTCAGTCTCGCTGATGATATGGGCAGTTGCGGTCAGGGTACGCAGTGGTAGCAGCACCCTTCCCGCTGCCATCCAAGCCAGTATCAGCGACAGAATAAAGACAATGGCTGTCACCTCAATAATGGCAGTGATGGCTTCCAGTGCTTCCTGCCGTTCGCCTGCTGTGGTGTGAGCCACCACAAAGACGCCCCGCGTTTGCCCGTTAATTTGGATCGGCTCAACTTGGTAGAGGAGTTTCCCAATCTTGCTATCTGAAAATTCCCGTTCACCCTGCTCGGGTTGGGTTTGTTTTGCCCAGCGTCGCATCAGTTCCGACTCGTTGTGGAGGGGTTGGGGTCTGGCTGTGGGACTAGATTTGTAAAATTCACCGTCTACGAACGTGAGGAAAAATGAGTCATCCTCTGGCAGACGATGAGATAAAAAGAGTTGGAATAAGTCGCTCGGATTTTCCTGCGAGGATGAAGGCTTGAAACCATGGGCTTCGACTAGGTGTTTCTCGAAGTTTTTAGCGGTTTGTGAGTCTTTATCCTCTCGCTCGATGGGCGCGAAAGTCTCTTGGCTAGCGAGCAATGCCTTAAAGTTCTCTATTTCTTCGGCCATATCCTGGCGAACTCGCCTATCAACCCGTTGGTAGACAATATACCGAAATGCTGGAATTGCCCCAACAAAGGTAAATCCCAAGATCAGTACGTAGGACAACAGAATACGGGTACGGGCTTCTCCCAAAAATTGTTGCCCAACCTGGAAAAGGCTGAATTGTTTTGACTGAGGAAGGCGATCCCGATTGGATTGAGAACTGTTCATACTTAGATCTGTCTTAGATCTGTTCACCTAAATTGCCCCCACCATAATCTTCGATTTGGTGGGGGAGGATGTCACTTTCGGAACCGATAACCCATCCCTCTTACAGTCTCAATGCAGTCACCGCCTAACTTCTTGCGCAGGTAACCCACGTACACATCAACAATATTGGAGCCTGGATCGTAGTCGTAACCCCAGACGTGATTGAGCAGTTGCTCTCGACTCAAGATTTGCCCTGGGTGGCGTAGGAATGTCTCGGCTAAAGTAAACTCTTTGGCAGATAGTTCGATCGTGCTATTACCAACCCGAATCTGGTGCGTTCGCAAGTCCAGCACAATATTGCCGACGTTCAGAACCATCTCCGGTTGTTGCCCTTTATATAAATTACTGTTACGCAACCGCGCCCGTACCCGTGCCAGCAATTCTTCAAAGCGGAAGGGCTTGGTCACGTAGTCATCTGCCCCACCATTGAATCCAGCCACTTTATCGCTAACATCGTCGCGGGCGGAGAGAATCACGATCGGCAGTTCTTCCCCTTGACCTCGCAGTCCTTCTAATACCGTCCAACCATCTTTTCCTGGCAGACCCAAATCCAGGATCAGCAGGTCAAAATCATTACTTTGGGCTTTGCGAAGTGCTTCATCGCCGTCCTCTACAACAGTAGTAGCAAACCCATTAGCCCGCAAACCTTTTTCTAGGAACGCAGCGATGCGAGGTTCGTCTTCCGCAATCAAAATTCGGTTCATGAGAGTAGATTGGTGAATAAACTATTCAGGCTTGCCTAGCGGCTGAAG
>DNXU01000226.1:0-8141 GCA_003505715.1 Cyanobacteria bacterium UBA8803
TTTTAAGTGGGGGAGTCTCAGTCCCTTAATTTTTAAAGACTTTATAAAGCCTGCTGGACTTTGTTGCTGATACTTCGCGGATTGCCATATCATTGCTAATAGCGTATTACATGTTTTACACTCCATCTTACAGCTGGGGCTGCTTTTTAGGCTTCAAAATGTGGGATAGATTTGCAAGGAGTTAATTTTGGCATTCATCCGACTCGCCGATCTGATCGTCAACATTAATTGCATTGCAGCAGTGAGACTCAGCACTTATAACGGGTCTGATGAGGGTAAAGAAATACCAATTGTCAATATCTGCTTGATGATTCCAGAGGGTTCGTTAGATGGTGAAACCGAACCGTGTTGTGAAAAATGCCAGGGTGTAGAAAAGCTTGAGTATGAGAGCGATTTAGCGATCGCCATCTGGAATTACTTCTCTGAGTCCAGTGATGTCACCGTTCTATTTGATTGATACTTTCCGCTCTTGCCTATATAGGGATTCTCTAAGAGATTTTGCAATACCTCTTAGATATCCGGTTTTAAATAGCGATCAAGAGGCAGAACTGTAACATTTGTTACAGTTCTCTAAGCTGGGTAATTTTTTTTGGGATTCCCTAAACTCCCTCTTGCCTCTCTCCCCCTCCCTATCTCTGACTTTTTGTGAAGACTCAATAAAACCTACTTAACTTGGTTGCTGATAGTCCTGAAGTTGACCTATTATAAAGAATATGTAATACAGGTTATACAACCGTCTTACAAATGCAGCCGTCCTAGAGAATGAAAGCCTTGGCCGAGCAAGCGCTCTAGCCCCAGCTTGAGATCTCCTATAGATTGGACACCACCAGG
Source organism: Cyanobacteria bacterium UBA8803 (assembly GCA_003505715.1). Taxonomy (GTDB): domain Bacteria; phylum Cyanobacteriota; class Cyanobacteriia; order Cyanobacteriales; family Coleofasciculaceae; genus UBA8803. The sequence continues at coordinate 832 of DNXU01000226.1, forward strand.
GTAATCTATCGTTTCAGGGTCATAGACCCTTGCCGCTTCAATCTCATTCGTCCTGAATGTGGTGTTTTTTTAGGTATCAGTACTATGAGTTTCTCCAAATCAGAAAACAAGTCAACGGATCTCAACCAAATTCCTGCTGAGACTTTATCTCGCCAGGAAGTCCGCAAATATGACCTTGAGAACAAATTAGCAGAACTGGCAGTTCCCTTAGCTCAGGCATGGAAAGACAACCATCCCGACGCCCAACCGGGTTGTGAAGCTGATTTGGATGCTTGTGTCTTGGCCGTTGCAATTGAAATGGCGATCGCTGGCGAAGCTGTTGGCGGTCCTGTGGGGGCTTTAATTACTGATGGTGGTGGCGTGGCGGCAGCTAGCGTAGCTTGTAGACGAGTCCTTTAAAAAATCTTCTCCAAGAGCTTAATTTCAAGAGCTTAATTACGAGAGCAATGGAGAATCTACAGATCCCAGAGTTTGTAGAAAAAATTGGGCTGAAACTTGAAAGTCAACTCACACTTTAAATCTATATTGTAGCCAAATTTCTTACAAAGATAATTTTGGTAATAGCTAATGGCTAATATCTATTAGCTATTAGCTAATGGTTATTCGTTATCGGCTACTAGCAATAAACCATGAACCATGAACCATGAACCATGAACCATAAATCATGAATCATGAACCATTTTGCTAATTTACTATCACTTCTAAGGACATCGTCTCATGACTCCTCAGTTCGATCCCCTAAAAGCTTATAGCCATAAACCTAATGAACAAGGCAATGATTCCCTGAATACCTTAAATCAGAATGGTGCAACAAGTTACCATAACAGTCAACATCCACTAGCTCCTGTCTCACCTCAAGGGGTTACGAATGCTGTCCCCCAGGCACCCATTCTGAGGTGGCGTTCTCTTCCCTACAGCCAAACCTCGCAACTACGGCACAAAACTGTGCCCCTACGCATTCAGCTGTTGCAGACCATTCTCCCAGCGGTGCTGTTGCCCTTGGGGTTAGCTGGATTGGTGAGCTATGGTGTTGTTTCTCAACGCACCCAACAGCAAACCCAGCAGCTATTGAAGAGTGAAGCATTGCTGGCTAGCGATGTGGTGAATGAATTACTAGAGGAAGCTCAGAAAATTCCAGCCACTGTTGCTAAGAATCCCCTTGTCATCAACGCCACCCGTGCTACTGCCACAGCAGCTCAAACCGGTAAAATTACGAATTTACCGATTGACCAAGTTGAACAGTCTTTCTCGGCCACCAAGGTGCTCCAGTCTAATCAGACTCTCAATGACTATCTAAAAAAGACGGCGGAAATCGGTGAATTTGCCGAGCTATTCTTTACGGACAAGTACGGCTTTAACGTAGCTTATAGCAATCCCACCTCTGACTTTGTACAGCGGGATGAATCCTGGTGGCAAAATGTTAAAACTGGCAAGAACGGTCAGTTTATTGAACCAATATTTGATAAATCAGCTGATACCTTTGGGGTCGAACTTAGCCAATCTATTACCGATCTAAACTCTGGCGAATTCCTCGGTGTTGTCAAAGGAGTTTTGCCTGCTACTGCCTTTGGTTCTGTCTTAAACAATCTGCTCGAAGAGTTGAAAATTGCAGATTCTCAAGTCGTACAGTTGCTAGCCATTAAAGAGGATGGCAGCGTTGCCGTAATCAATAGCGTCGGCACTGAAAATGCCAACAACTCTCAGGATGTACTAGGAGGTACGGCAGTTGCCGAGAGCGCCAAGCATCTGATCGCCAGCCTCCAATCCCAAAACTCCGAGTTTGGACAAGGAGCGAGCAATAATCGTCTGCCTGTGAAGGGACTCAAGATTGAGTCGATTAAGTCCAAGTTAGGAGAACAGTTACTGAGTGCCAAATTCGAGCATGATGGCAGAACCTACCTGATACTGAGTGTTCCTAAGACTAATTGGGTGGTGGCGGTATCGATGGAACTGAGCGAACTCAGAGCAAGTGCCAGACAAGCAGCATTAACTTTCTCGTTAGGGTTCCTGCTTTTGGGTGGAGCCATTGCCGCAGCGATCGTATTTTTAGCTCGTCGGTTAGCCACGCCACTGAAGCAACTGTCTGATACTGCTGAGCAAGTGATTGCTGGAGATCTGAATGTTCAAGCCGAACTAGNNTTGGAGCTACTGAGTTACAAGTATTGGCTCAAGGTTTTAATAATCTCGTCACTGGAGTTAAAGGATTATTGCGATCGCAAGCCGACGAAACCGAACAGGCAGAGTTATTTGCAGATATTGCAGTCTCCCGTGCCCGTACTGAGCAAGACCTTGAAGAAGTCTTCCACAAGGCCGTGCAAGGAGCGCTGGAAATTATGGAAGTTGATCGCGTGGTTATCTATCGCTTTTATCCAGACTGGCGCAGGTATATTTGTGCCGAAGCCATGGTTCCGGGTTGGCCTCGGGCTTTAGGGGACAAAATTGAAGACCCCTGTATTAGCGAACATCTGATCGAAGCGTACCGCAGAGGACGTGTAGTTCCCACTAGCAACGTCTTTGAGGCAGGTTTTCACCCCGAACACATAAAGTTAATGGAACGGCTGCAAATCAAAGCCAATTTGGTGACGCCTATTCTCAAAGACGAGCAACTATTTGGCTTGCTAATTGCGCACCACTGTAGCAACTCCCATAATTGGCAGCAGTCAGAAATTGACTTCCTCAAAAAGTTAGCCATTCAAGTTGGACTATCCCTAGACCGCGTCAGTTTCTTAGCCGAGAAAGAAGCTGAAACCGAGCGTGCCCAGCAACTTAATGAAATCACCACTAACATTCGAGAATCGGTCAGCGCTGAAGAAATCTACAATGCCGCCATTACAGGGGTTCGCCAAACCCTGAAAACTGACCGAGCGATCGTGTATCTCTTTGACGAGAATTGGCAAGGAACAATACTTGCTGAATCAGTAGGTCAGGGATGGCCAAAAGCTTTAGGAGCCAATATTGCCGACCCCTGTTTTGCCAATGAATATGTAGAAAAATACAAGCGCGGTCGGGTTAAGGCAACTGACAATATTTACGATGCTGGTCTGACCAAATGTTACTTAGGCCAGCTCGAACCATTTAAAGTTAAGGCAAATTTGGTCGCTCCAATTTTGGCCTACGGCAATCTTCACGGCTTGCTAATTACTCATCAATGTTCGAGTATCAGGCACTGGCAGGAATCAGAAATCACCTTTTTCAAGCAGGTGGCAATCCAACTAGGTCTGGCCTTAGACCGTTTGAACTTCTTAGCACAGCTGGAGCAAGCTCGCGAAAAGGCTGAAATGCTGGCTGAAGAACAACGGCAACAAAAAGAAGCGATCCAAATGCAGCTAGTAGAATTGCTCAATGACGTTGAAGGAGCAGCCAGGGGTGACTTGACCGTGCGGGCGGAAGTAAGTTCCGGTGAAATTGGCACGGTTGCTGACTTTTTCAACTCGATTGTGGAAAACCTGCGAGAAATTGTTATGCGGGTAAAACAATCGGCTTTGGAGGTGAATATGGCAGTTGGAGAAGATGAGGAGGCAATTCGCCAACTAGCTGAAACCGCTCTCCGACAAGCAGAGGAAACTACTCGAATCGTGGAATCTGTCGAACAAATGACCAATTCCATTGAGGAAGTGGCGGAGAATGCTCGTCAAGCTGCCGAAGTTGCCAGTACAGCCTCTGACACAGCTGAAAAAGGCCAAGCCGCGATGGATTTGACCGTAGAGAATATCTTAGGTTTGCGGACTACTATTGGTGAAACGGCTAAAAAGGTGAAGCGCTTGGGCGAAGCGTCTCAACAGATTGCTAAAGTGGTTTCGATCATTGAGAAAATTGCCTTGCAAACTAACTTGCTTGCCATTAATGCTGGGATTGAAGCCGCTCGTGCTGGTGAAGAGGGCCAGGGATTTGCTGTAGTGGCAGAAGAAGTGGGCGAACTCGCCGCCAAGTCAGCAGCAGCAACTAAAGAAATTGAAGAGATTGTTGAAAGTATTCAGCGAGAAACCGCACAAGTAGTTGAGGCCATGGAACAAAGTACTAAGCAGGTGGTTGAAGGTACTCGTTTGGTGGATGATGCCAAGGGGAGCCTGACCCAGATTTTACAAGTGTCTCGCCAGATTGACCAACTCGTACAGATGATTTCAGAGGCCACGGTATCTCAAACCCAAACCTCTCAAGCTGTTAGTAGTTTGATGTATGAGATTGCCATGGTTTCAGCACAAACGTCTGATTCCTCTACCAAAGTTTCTAGCTCTCTGCAAAAAACTGTAGAGGTAGCTCGGGAGTTACAGGACTCTGTGGGTACGTTTAAAGTAGAGTCAAAGTTCTAAATTGTTAATGGGGAGTGGGGAGTGGGGAGAGTTTTTTTTCCTTAGCCTCTGTGTTAAAAGTTACCAATTCCCAATCCCCCTTCGGCTATGCTCAGGGTAAACCCATTCCCAAAAAACCGATTGTGCCAGTTCAGAGTGCGGAAGGTGGGTTTAAGATTCTGCAAACAAAAATCCCCCGCCTTTAAGGGCAGGGGATTTAAAAAAGACCAGATTTTAGGCAGTCTCTTGCGGAACTGGTTTACAATCTGTGATATCGATACAGGAGCCAATGTAACCTGCAAAGTGACCGTCCGGTGTAAAGCGAGGGACGCCTCGATCTAAGATCCAGCGATACTCGCCATCAGCCCGCTGCAAGCGATATTCTCTACAGAATTCCTGGCAAGCTTTCAAAGCTGATAGGTAAGCTCCCAAGCACTGCTGTAAATCCTCAGAATGCACGCTTTCCATCCAACCGCTACCGAGTTCCTCACTCAAGCTGCGCCCAACAAAGTCTAGCCACGGCTTGTTGAAAAATACGCAACGAGCATCTGGATCGGACATCCATAGCATTACAGGGGCATGATCCGCCATATGCCGAAAGCGTTCTTCACTTTCGCTCAACTGAGCCTCAAGCTGTTTGCGATCCGTGATATCGGTAGAAGACCCCATCATGCGATAGGGTTTGGCGTGAGCATCTCTTAAGGCCGTGCCACGGGAGAACAACCAGCAGATGCTGCCATCCTTGGCTAGCATACGGTGTTCCACTTCGTAGTGAGTGGTTAACCGTTCCAGATGAGCATTTATTTCATTTCTCACCTGTTTGAGATCCTCTGGGTGGACTAGTTCCAGCCAAGCTTCCATGGTGTTTGGCAACTCATCTTCCCGAAAGCGGAGCATCTCTTTCAAGTTAGGAGCTAGATAGAGTTCATTGGTCTCGATGTTCCAATCCCAAATGCCCACCTTGCCTGCGCTAACAGCTAAGACATATCGCTCCTCACTGACTCGCAGGGCGGCTTCAGTCCGCTGGTGCTTGGCAATCTCCACTTGCAGTAGTGCATTGGCTTGAGAAAGCTTCGTCGTGCGTTCTTTCTCCCGTTGAGCCGATACCGTTTCTGAGTGCTTGCGCTCGGTGATATCGCGCTCTATAGCCATCCAGTGAGTGTAACGACCGTTTTCATCAACAACAGGTACGATGTTGAGTTCTACCCAAAACTCTGAGCCGTCTTTACGGTAGTTAATTAACTCAGCCCGCACTGGCTCCCACCGCGATAGCGTATCCCGAATTTTGTCCGACTGGGCACGGTCGGTTTTCGGGCCTTGCAAGAAGCGTGGTGTTTTGCCAATTACTTCCTCTGCCGTGTAGCCCGTCATCCGGGTGAAGCCTTGGTTGACATAGACAATCCTAGGACCTGGTTTGTCAATGGGTTCGGCTTCGGTAATCACGATCGCATCGTTAGCATTGAAAACCGCTGACTCCAACAACCGCAGGCGTTCCTCAGATTGTTTGCGCTTGGTAATATCGCGCACAAAACTCAACGAAACCAGCCGCTCCCGATACTCTATGATCCGCGAGCTGATTTCTACCTGCACTTGGCTACCATCCTTACGCCGCAGAGCATGTTCAAAGATGATACTGCCAGTGGCCTGTAGCTGCTGGTTAATCTCCTTCTGATTATCCTCTGCGATCGGAACGTCAATGTCCCTGGTTCTTAAGTTCAGGAGTTCTTTGCGGGTGTAACCAAGCCGCCTGGAGGCATTTTGGTTAGCATCTAAAATGCGACTGGTGGTTAGGTCAATGATAAAGATTGAGTCATTGGCATATTCAAATAAGTGACGGTAATTTGCTTCTGATTCCCTGAGGGATTCTTCGACCCGTTTGCGAGCCGTTATGTCTCTGGCGGTGCAGATCACCCCTTCGACGCTACTATTGGCACCGATAATCGGACTTAGAATATATTCATAGTGCCGCACTCCGTTGAGGGTCGGATAGCTGATTTCATCGGTCAGGGGTCGCCGGGTGGCAAATACCACTTCCCGTTGGTTTTCAAACAGTTCAATACCCTCTGTGGGTAGGTCTAGCTCCTGAGCCTTTTTGCCCAAAATTTCAGCTTGGGGCAATCCAAATAATTGAGCGATCGCTAGATTGACGTAGGTAAATCTCCCCATCCGGTCTAGCACGCAAATTGGGTCAGGAGAGGCCGATAGTACTTGGTCGAATATTCTGGCTTGTTGCTGAATCCTGGCGGCCAGTTCCCGCAGCTCTGAATCCTCTTGCGAGTTTTCATTAAGCCCGCGTTCTATATCTAGCTTGCTTGCTTCGCTAGATACTGCCTGTCCGTTACTCATGCCTAGTATCGGATTACAGCCGGCCTCTGTTGCCCCCAAACTGTTGGAGATGGCCTGCTTCAATCCAATACTCAGCTGAGGGATTCTGTTTTCTACCAGTGGTTTGTGAGTGAGTTGAGTTAGCTGTTCGTTAAGTTTCTTGTATTTTTTTTCTAATTCATGGAGCTGTTCCTGAATTTCCTCAACTGTTGCTGGACGCGGCTCCCCAGGAGGAAGACCAAACGCCTGCTTCAGCGCTTCAACCACTACTGCCGTCCGATCTCGGCCTGTCGCTTCGGCCCGATACCGAATCTCCTGAGTCAGTTGCTCTGGAAGTCTAAAAGTCGCTATTTTGCTGACCATTGTTTAATATACTTAACCTTTCGAGTTCACCCTTGTAAGCAACGGAATGCCAGCTCTCTCATTGAGAAACCTTGTCGCTAGCCAGTTGTATGATATTGAGGGTCAAACTCTTAAGGCTACCGAAACCGCTTTTTATAAGCCGTAGGACTGACAAGGTTCACTCATTGTCTCAAATATAACCGTTAAACGCATCCGCAGAATTACGGTTATTGCACCTTGCGGTTTATGAGAATTCATGCTTTCTAAATTAATGTAAATTTAGATACAGATCGCACCTCCTGAAAAACATTTCGGGCTGTTCATTGGCCGAGAGGGATAGGGATGAGGGATGAG
>DNXU01000226.1:8203-30005 GCA_003505715.1 Cyanobacteria bacterium UBA8803
TGAGGGATGAGGGATGAGGGTAGTTTCCCAGAACTCTTGGCCTTGATTGTGTTTTGCGTTTTCGACACAATATTAAGTGTATCGATTTTTTTCTCTTGGAAGAAAATTAGGAACTTTCAAATCTATTGAAGTCCTCTTCTCATTATTCCCTATTCCTTGTTGCCTTATCCGTTTTGAACGGCCTATTCTAGAATGGAATGATTGTAGAGGCCACCTGATTCTCTATATCATCTTCTCTCCAATGCCCAATCTCTTCCGGAAAAAAAACAGGGCTTACGCCATTCAGCTACCGACATCCTACCGAATAGAGTGTCAGGGGTAATGATTAACACTCTTGTAGAGTTTGCGCGTAAGCCCTGGGAACTTGTTTCGGTGCTCTTATCCAATTCTCCTCTCTCCTAAAAAAGTGTGGCCTCAGCAATATGTCTTAACTTTTGTCAGCAAATTGGCTGAATTACTTTACATAGCTGGGGTAATGGTCATTGGCAAAGATGAAAAACGCCCCCGTTGGGGGCTGTCTCAAGATGCATCTACTAGAATTTAGTCTAGTGGATGAGGGGTCTCACCCCTCATATCGCTTAATAAAAAGACACAATTGTCAAATTAAAGAAGTTCAGGAGTTCAAGTAGCGATCGCTTATCAAAGGTTACGCTGGCGGGAGTTCTAGAGCGATCGCACCCAACAAGCCCTTGCGAAAATCATTCAACAGTTGCCGCGCTGTGCGTTCGATATCTCCTTGATAGCGCGAGTTGGCAACAGCGTGGAGGTAGTTTTCACCAGTCAAGGGAGTTGGATCTAGATCGTAGCGAGCCATTAGGGGAGAGGGTGGGAAGAGTCCAGACTCGGTGGTATTGCTCAAATCCTTGAGGAATTCCACAAAGGCAGCAGCAACTAAATAATTGTCGTAAGAAGCATCGCCGATATCATCACAAATCGCTAACTTGAGGGCATTTTCTTGATTTTTGATCTGGGAGGGGATGATCCCAGGGGCATCAAGGAGTTCGATTTGCTCCGAGATGCGTACCCAACGCAACTGACGGGTTACCCCAGGGCGACGGGCACTTTCCACCACGCGCCGTCCTAGGAGTCGGTTGATCAGGGCCGATTTCCCGACATTGGGAAAGCCGATCACCACGGCACGGACGGGACGAGGTAACATGCCGCGATCGCGCCGCCGCTGATTGACTTGTACCCCAGCCTCCTGTACTGAGTTTGCCACCTCACGAACACCTTGACCCTGTTGGGCATTGGTGAAGTAGGGCGTTTCTCCTTGGCTTTGATACCAGGATAACCAGCGTTGCCGCACCCCCGGAGTAATCATATCCATCCGGTTAAGTACTAATACCTTTGCTTTACTCCCGATCCACTGAGATATTTGGGGATGGTGAGTGGAGAGGGGAATCCTAGCGTCCCTTACTTCCAGGACAACATCCACGCGCTTGAGTTGCTCTTTAAGTTCCCGTTCTGCTTTGGCAATATGCCCGGGATACCATTGAATAGTCATTGGTTTTTGGTGGTTGGTTGTTAGTTGTTAGTTGGTGGTTGCCCATCACCAACAACTAACAACCAATAATTGCTCAGGGAACGATTAAAACTGGGCAAGGAGACAAGTTAATCACCCGATTAGTCACGCTTTCGGCTGCGCCTTCGTCAGTTAGTCCCAGTCCCCGGCAGCCCATGATAATTAGATCGGCCTCAATTTCATCAGCAACATCACAGATTGTAAAAGCAGGCATACCTTGACGGCTCAGGGTTTCTGCTTTAATGCCGTGCTGAGTAAATAAGGACTGGGCACCTTTGAGCAGTTCCTCAATTGCCTCCGGTGAAATCATCATCTCGGGAGTGGGTGATTCGGCTTCTGGGTTGGGTTGTTCTAGCACCGACAGTAGGAATAAACGGCTGTTGTACTTTTTCACGATCTCGATCGCAACGTCAGCTGCTTCGCGGGCTTCTCGGCTTTGGTCAACAGGAAACAAAACGGTATTAAACATTGCACTCATCTCCGGGACGCAGACTCCGGTAAAATGTGGACGGGCGTGAGAATGCATACTGTTAGCCCTGAGGAACGATTTGCTCGCGCCAGCGAGTGAGTCTCTACAGGGCAACCATTAAGCATACAACCACTGGCACGCTAATTCAGAGCGCAGAGCATCAGATAGAAGCAATTAGGAGATTATTGCTGTGTCCAAAAAAACTGTAGCAAATTTATCTGAGTCAGATTTGACTGGAAAACGGGTATTGGTGCGAGTGGATTTAAATGTCCCGCTGGATGACAATGGCACCATCACTGATGATACTCGCATCCGGGCGGCTTTACCCACTATCCAGGATTTAACCCAAAAAGGAGCCAAAGTGGTTCTGTGCAGCCACTTAGGGCGTCCCAAAGGACAAGTTAAAGATAGCTTGCGCTTGACACCTGTGGCAACCCGTCTGTCAGAATTACTCGGTCAGACAGTCGTGAAGTGTGATGACTGCATTGGTGATGCGGTGGCTGCCCAAATTGCAGCGATGGGCAATGGTCAAGTAGCTTTATTGGAAAATCTTCGCTTCCATGTGGGAGAAGAGAAGAATGACCCAGAGTTTACCAAGCAATTGGCGGCACTAGCCGATGTTTATGTCAACGATGCCTTTGGTACGGCACACCGGGCTCACGCTTCTACAGAGGGCGTTACCCATTACCTAAGTCCTTCCGTGGCTGGGTACTTGATTGAGAAAGAACTCCAATATCTCCAAAGCGCGATTGAAAATCCCCAGAAACCCTTAGCGGCAATCATTGGGGGTTCCAAGGTGTCTAGCAAGATTGGCGTGATTGAAACGCTACTGGAGAAGGTGGACAAGCTGCTGATTGGCGGCGGGATGATTTTTACTTTCTACAAAGCCCGTGGCTTGAGTGTTGGAAAGTCGCTAGTGGAAGAAGATAAGATCGAGTTAGCAAAATCTTTGGAAGCGAAAGCTAAAGAGAAGGGTGTCGCTTTGCTGTTGCCCACGGATGTAGTTGTAGCTGATAATTTTGCTGCTGATGCTAATGCCCAAACGGTTAGTATCGACTCAATCCCCGATGGCTGGATGGGTTTGGATATTGGGCCAGACTCAGTAAAACTGTTCCAAGAAGCTTTGGCAGATTGCCAGACTGTAATTTGGAATGGGCCGATGGGAGTGTTTGAGTTCGATAAGTTTGCCGTGGGAACGGAAGCGATCGCTCATACTATGGCCGAACTTACCAAGAAAGGCGCAACCACCATTATTGGAGGTGGTGACTCAGTAGCTGCTGTGGAAAAAGTTGGTGTGGCAGATCAAATGAGCCACATCTCCACCGGAGGCGGTGCCAGTCTTGAGTTGCTCGAAGGTAAGGTATTGCCAGGTATTGCCGCTCTAGACGACGCTTAAAGATAAGCGTACAGGGTGTGGGGTGTAGGGCAGGGAAAATTGAGCAACACCCCACACCCTACACCCAGTCTCATAAACAAGCTTTCTTGTTATCCCTTCAGCTCCAAGGCAGCAACAGCGATAATTTTTTCATCTGACTGGAGTTGAGCTAGGCGATCGCCACTGCCATCTTTGCCGCCCAACTTGACATGATCTAGCTGTAACGGCAATATCCTTTGAGCGCTAGTCAGCATTACTGCCTCAGACGCCGATGCAGCAGCTATCATACCCACTAAAGTATCTAAAGGTGTTCTAAACTGTAGAGCCTGCGTGCCTAGGTCGCCTCGATTGCCCCGTCTGATCGCATTTACAGGTAAGCGTTTGCCGTACCCCTGCTGGGAAACCAATAAGAGATTGCCTTGAGCAGGAAGAGCAACACAACCGACCAAATGCTCGCGACGAGAAAGGCGCAAGGCTTGATTGCCTTGAGCGGTACGACCCATCACGGGTAATTGTTCGTCATTGAGTTCAAAGCGTAAAATCCGCCCATTGCTGGTGCCTAAAAGCAGTTGTTCCCCAGTTTGAGCAAAGGTGACATATTCTAAGCGATCGTCTTCTTTAATCTTGATCAGCGTTAAACCGCGCAGGGTGAGGTTGGTTAACTCGGATAAGGACAGACGTTTAATGCGCCCTTGGCGGGTCAGCAAAATCAGTGTGAGAGCTTTTTCAGGATCGGACAAGATAAAGTGAGCGACAACCGATTCCGATCGCGCCGTATCAGGTAACAAACTAGCTAAGGGCGTACCCTGCTTTGTGCCTGCTGCTGGAGGTATATCCCGCACTTTAATAGGGTAAGCTTTACCCCCGCTAGTAATTACGACCAAGTCTTGGTGGGTGAGGGCAGTTTTGGTTTGAATGACAACGTCATCCCCCTTATGGTTTGATGACCTTGATTCTGTTTCTGTTGTGGGACGCTGCCGCTGGACGCAGCCTTTGTGAGTAAATTGCAAAACCGTCTCTTCTTCCTCAGGTGAGGTTAGAGGCAGCGGCAGTGAAGGTTGATTTAAGCTTTTCTTACTTTTATGGTTTTTTTCCTCCTGAGGTTTGACTGCTGAGGTTGGAGTGCTGAGTGGTGAAGTCTCACCCTTGATAGCTTTATTCTTTCCTGGTTCTCGTTTGATAGTTATCTTGGTGCGGCGGGGGTCACCGTACTTGCGTTTGAGTGATCGCAAATCTTTCTTCAAAGCTTTGAGCAATTCATTGCGGTTGTTGAGCAATCGGCGCAGCTGCTCAATTCTGGCTGTTAGTTCATCAAACTCCGTCTGTAATTTTTGCCGTTCTAAACCAGTCAGGCGGCGCAGGGGCATTGCTAAAATAGCATCTGCTTGCACCTCACTGATGTTTAACTGACCCTGGAGAGCTATCTTCGCCGTCGTGCCATCGGGAGCATTTTTGAGAATTTCAATTACGGTATCGAGCTGGGACAGGCAAGCTAATAACCCTTCAACTAGGTGGAGGCGTCGTTCATCCTGTTCTAACTGGTAAGTATATTGGCGAGTGAGGGTTTCTTCTCGGAAGCACAAGAACTCCTCTAATACCTGCCGCAGCGTAAGCTGGCGAGGCTGTCCCGCTACTAAGGCGAGTACAATTGCCCCAAAATTGCTTTGGAGTGCAGTTTGCTGATAGAGCTGGTTTAGGACGTTTCTGGGGTCAGCGTCCCGCTTGAGTTCTACTACTACGCGCATTCCCGAGCGATCGCTCTCGTCTCGCAAATCACCAATTCCTTCAAGGCGTCCCTGGTTAACCAGTTCTGCTACCTTTTCAATCCAGCCAGCTTTACTGACTTGGTAAGGCAGTTCACTCACGACAATTGCGGTTCGTCGGCTTCTGCGTCCCCGACCCACTTCAATCTCTTCAAACTTCGTGACGCCCCGGACTATAATACTACCCCGGCCCGTACTGTAGACATCCCGAATTCCTGAGGCTTCCACAATTTCGCCTCCTGTGGGAAAATCTGGCCCTGGAATTAATTCCCACAATTTCTCATCCTCTAAATTAGGATGGTCAATTAGGGCAATTAGTCCATCTACCACTTCGCCCAAGTTGTGGGGAGGGATATTAGTTGCCATACCTACAGCAATACCGGAGCAACCATTGAGGAGGAGGATCGGTAGCTGAGCGGGTAAAACGATCGGTTCTTGCTGAGAGCTATCAAAATTGTCGATAAAATCAACAGTTGCCTCACCAATTTCTGAGAGTAGGGCTTCATGGCTGAGGGAAGACAAGCGCGTTTCGGTGTAACGCATTGCCGCTGGTGGGTCATTATCCACCGAACCAAAGTTACCATGACCAGCTAGGAGGGGATATCGGGACGAGAACTCCTGAACTAGCCTGACCAGGGCATCGTAAACCGCCTGATCTCCATGGGGATGATATTTGCCTAGAACATCCCCAACCACGCGAGCGCATTTACGGTAAGGCCGATCGGGTGTTAAACCTAATTCATGCATCGCATATAAAATCCGACGATGCACCGGTTTAAGACCGTCCCGGATGTCCGGCAGGGCACGCCCAACAATCACGCTCATGGCATATTCAAGATAGGACCGCTGCATCTCCACATGTAAAGCTGTGGGGATGACCTGACCGGTCGCCAGCAGGTTCAACTGTTTTGCCATGAGTTCTGTTCCCTAATTTCTAACCGCAATGTGATGACGAATTGATTTTTCGATGGCAAGATTACTAAGTCCTTGTCAGACTTATGATTAAATCGCACTTTTGAAAAAGACGACTTTCTGGATGCGACGCCCATGAAAACCGTTTTGATTGTAGAAGACGATCCCATTAATCTTCGAGTTTTTTCCAAGATTCTCACTAAACGAGGTGGCTTGAATGTTAAGGGGACTGAAGATGTGGAGGAGGTGATGAAGATTGCTCAGTCTGGAGGTGCTGACATTATCTTGATGGATGTTTCCCTAGCTCACAGTGTTTATCAGGGTAAGCCAGTAGATGGTATCAAGATTACGCAGATGCTCAAATCTGACGCTCAAACCAGCCGTCTGCCAATTATATTGGTCACAGCTCATGCTATGGAGGGCGATCGGGAGAACTTCTTAAAGCAGAGTGGTGCCGATGGCTACATCTCTAAACCCGTTGTTGACCATCAACAGTTTGTCGATCAGATTATGGCACTGCTGCCTAAAGATTGATAAAACTTTACTCTCACGGCGCTGACGTTAGCATGATGTTAGTGGTGCTATCCATCCTCATGAATTCAAATCGGGTTGCCGATTGGTCAAATCCCCTTATGTACATATGTACTACCCAAGGGCAATTTCGGCAAGATGTAGGGAAAAAAACGAGAATTCAATCAGAGATGCCCATTGCCGATGGGAATATGCCTAACCGACAATCCCATCGGCAAAAAGTTTAACCCGATCTAGGGAATAACTACGAAGGTCAAATGGGTTAGCCGGATTGCGGCTCTGGCACAATCTCTGATGTGGGGAGTTGGTTGCCCCTTACCCGATCAAAGCGCCATAACCTTAGCATTTCGAGAGCTAAGGGGTTGTTTCCACTTGTACAGGTGCATTTTGGCTTTGGACAAGGGTAGCTTGAATTCTGGGGTTTTCCAGAAACTTTTTGGTTTCAGATAACAGACGCTCACCCCAGAGATTTTCTTTGAGAAACTCTAAATCAGCATAGCGACTGTCTAAGCGGATTGCTGCTTCTCCCAGTGCTAGGCCCTTTTCCTTGTCCCCTCGGGCATAGAGTGCCACTGCCGCAGCTAGCTGAGGTTCAGCGGCTTTGTCATCAATGGCGATCGCCGCTTGCCACTTTTCAATAGCACCAGGGACATCACCCTGTTCGTACTTCACTAGCCCGATATTATTAATGGCGGGCCAAAAGTTTTTTTCCTGACTCACAGCTTTTTCGTAAGCCGCGATCGCAGCTGGGTACTGCTTGAGCATGTAATGGGTATTTCCCAGATCGAACAAGGCTTCCGGAACATTGGGTTTAAGCTTTAACCCAGCTTCCAGATTAGCGATCGCTGTAGTATAGTCCCCTTTTTGAAAACGAGCTGAACCTAAAGTAAATAAAACTCCGGCCTCGTTCGGTTCCAGGGAGTGAGCTAGTTGTAAGGCTTCAATCCCCTTATCTAACTCTTGATTTTGCACGTACAGGCTGCCCAAGATAAACCAAGTCTGATAACTCTTAGGAGCAAGTTGAGCTGCTAGCTGCGCTCTCGGTAGTGCTAGGTCGTATTGCTGGAAACGCACGAGCTGAACTGCCTCCTGAGCCAAGTTCAAGCCCTGCTCTTCTAGTTTTTCTGAATCCAGCTGTAGGGTATAGGGAACGAGAGCCTGGGCAAAAGTTGGTGCTGGCACCGTGAGTAAACCTAGGAGAACAAAAATAGGTAATAACAGAATACGTTTAGGCACGACGAAGCCTCAAAAGACAAATCGTAAGGAGTATGTCGCTAACTTAACGCATAATCGGTGCGATCGTGGCAGAAATCTTTAACCGCTTCTCGCTTAAGGGGGAATTCCGTACATCAACGGTCGGTTAGTTTCGAGCTTACCGTTTAACCAAACTAGTTACTATAAAGAAAGATAAAATAGCTCTTCAGGCGGTTGTGGTAATTGGACTCTGGGGCAAAAAGCCAAGCTGATGAGAGAGAAATCCCTGGGAGCTTGTGCTGTCTTTCCTAAATATTTCCTAATTACGGGTAATAACTCGGATATGGATAAAGTCAAACGACCTCTTCCTTGGCTCATCGGGTTAATGGCAGCTGGTATTCTAAGTGTGGGTACGGCGGGTTACTTGGTGATTGCGGCAAAGCCGTCCCAGATCGACCTTGATAAACTCACGGTGCCAGCAACTTCCCAAAATTTGGCTGTGCGAATCACAGCTAACGGTACTGTAGTACCGATTGATGCTGTCAACCTCAGTCCCAAAACCGCTGGTCTTCTGGTCAAGCTGGAGGTGGAACAGGGAGATCGGGTCAAACAGGGGCAAATAGTTGCCATTATGGAGCAAACTGCACTGAAGGCACAGTTTCTCAAAGCTCAAGCTGATTTGGCACAAGCTCAAGCCCGTTGGCAACAGGCAAAAGCAGGTCCGCGCCAGGAAGAAATTGCCCAAGCTCAAGCGCGGTTGGCACAAGCACAAGCTCGTTTGCAGCAAGTAAAAACTGGTCCGCGTCGTGAGGAAATTGGTCAAGCTCAACAGCGACTAGAACAAGCTCAAGCAAGTTTGAACGAGGCGCGGGTGGGAAATCCTAGCGAAATTAATCAGGCAATGGCTCAAGCTGCCACGGCGCGATCGCAATTAGCCCTTGCCGAAAGAAGGGTAGAACGCAATAGATACCTGGCACAACAGGGGGCAATTTCACAAGACAGGTTTGACGAGGTAGTGACAGAAGCTCGCAATGCTAGAGCAGCGGTGTTTGAAGCCGAACAACGCCTAGAGCAATTGCGCAATACCAAAAATGAAACCAGCCCCGAAATTGCGCAGCTACAAGCTTCAGTGAGCGAAGCCAGAATCGCTCTACAGCAAAAGCAAAATGGCAGCACTCCCGAAGAAATTGCTCAGCAGGAAGCCTTAGCAGTGGAAGCCGCAATCGCCCTACGGCAACTGCAAAATGGTAGTCGTCCGGAAGAAATTGCACAGCTAGAGGCTGCTGTTAAAGCTGCTCAAGCCCAATTGCTATCCGTACAAGTCCAACTACAAGATACATTGATTCGCGCCCCGTTTGATGGGATTATTACCCAGAAATACGCAACGGCTGGTGCGTTTGTCTCTCCCGATCTGACAGCTTCCAATACAGCTTCGGCAACCTCAACTTCAATTGTGGCGATCGCCAGAGGGTTGGAAGTGCTGGCTAAAGTGCCAGAAGTTGACATCGGACAAATTAAAACAGGACAGCGGGTCGAAATTTTTTCAGATGCTTTTCCCGATCAAGTCTTCCCAGGTCAGGTCAGGTTAGTGGCACCGGAAGCGGTAGTTGAGCAAAATGTCACCTCATTTGAGGTGCGAGTTGAGCTAGCGCCATCAGGTACAAAAGAATTGCGTTCGAGGATGAATGTTGACTTGACGTTCTTAGGGGAACCTGTAAGCGACGCCCTAGTTGTCCCTACTGTCGCGATCGTTACCGAAAACGGTAAAACTGGGGTAATGGTGCCGGGATTGGACAATCAACCGCAGTTTAAACCGATAACTATTGGT
This sequence comes from Cyanobacteria bacterium UBA8803, assembly GCA_003505715.1. Classification (GTDB taxonomy): domain Bacteria; phylum Cyanobacteriota; class Cyanobacteriia; order Cyanobacteriales; family Coleofasciculaceae; genus UBA8803. The sequence continues at coordinate 17,798 of DNXU01000226.1, forward strand.
TCGACTATTGAGGATAAAACTCAGATTATCCGGGGATTGAGGCAGGGGGAACGGGTGTTCATCGATCTGCCGGAAAACTTCAAAAAAGAGAAAGAGGAGAAAAAGGGTGAAAGTTGAAGAGGCCAAACTCAACAATCATAGCTCGGCACTCAGCACTCAGTACTCCCCAAAACCTAGGAGAATCGACCTGGTTGAAAGTGTCAAAATGGCTGCGACGACGCTGGTAGCTAACAAACTGCGCAGCAGCCTGACAATGTTGGGTATTATTATTGGCAATGCCTCGGTCATTGCGATGGTGGGGATTGGCCAAGGTGCCCAGAAACTGGCAGCGGAGCAGTTTGAGTCTCTCGGACCAAACGTCCTGTTTGTGTTACCTGGGTCTCGCGAAGCTCGCCAGACGACAATTGAACTACCTAAAACCTTAGTTTGGGAAGATGCTAAGGCGATCGCACAGCAAGTTCCTGCCGTTGCCGCCGTCGCTCCTGAAATTAACCTGCGCTATTTAATCACCTATCGCAATAAAAACACCCAATCCCTCGTCACGGGCACGACACCGGAGTTTTTATCGGTGCGGAGCTATAAAGTTGCCAGAGGGCGATTTCTCAACGAAATCGATCTCAAGCGCAATAACCAAGTAGTGATGCTAGGTTCTGAGTTGGCCAAGAAATTGTTTGGCAACCAAGATCCCTTGGGTCAGCAGGTGCGGATTAAAAATGTCAGTTTCCAGGTAGTGGGGGTCATGGCATCTAAAGGTTCTTTTATGGGCACCAACCAGGACGATGCTGCTATAGTACCTCTGAGTACGATGGCTAACCGATTGGTCGGACGGACTTCTCCTTACGGCACTGAAGTCAGTTGGATTTCCGTTTCTGCTAAAAATCAAGATACCATCAATGCGGCTAAGTTCCAGATAGAGAACCTACTGCGGCGACGGCATAAAATTACCAATGAAGATGATTTTGGCGTTGATACTCAGAAGGATATCCTGAAAATTGTTAATAGCATTACGGGTGCCTTAACGCTGATGCTGGCAGCGATCGCCGGAATTTCTCTGTGCGTCGGCGGTATTGGCGTGATGAATATCATGCTAGTTTCGGTGACCGAACGCACTCAAGAAATTGGCCTGCGCAAAGCGATTGGGGCGAAAGAGCAAGATATTTTGATTCAGTTTTTAATTGAGGCGATGATTCTGTCAGCTGCGGGTGGCATTGTGGGGACTGTGGTGGGAGTGAGTGGTGTACTGCTCGTTGGTGCCCTAACACCCTTGAAAGCAGGAATTGCGCCCGTAGCAATTTTGCTTGCTGTCGGAGTTTCTGGGGGGATTGGCTTATTCTTTGGCGTCGTACCAGCACGGCGGGCAGCAAAACTTGACCCGATTGTGGCGTTGAGAAGTGCTTAGGGGTCAGGATTAAATCCTAGGAGTTCTTTGGTAGCTTTTATTGATAAAAGCGATCGGGAGCATTTTGAGGATCTTCTTGAAGAGCTGAAGAATTTACCCTGCCCTCCCAATCAAGGGACATAGACATATGACCTAAGTCCAGCGTATATAGCGTTTTTATTGGATATGTAAAGCGAATTATAGAAATTGAGAAAAGTCAGGATACTGGGAGATAAGAACGCCATGTCCCCACTACTAAACAAAACTACCGATCAAAGAATTTTTCATTATGGAACCTGGGAACAGTTTAAGTTCATCCAAAAGGGCTTTGATGGTTCTTGTGGGGTACGCCTATTTTACTATGAGGGAACGATCGAGATTCTCATGCCGGGACAAGACCACGAAACTTTGGCTCGCGTCATTGGTTACTTAGTGACTACATTTCTTGTCGAACAGGGAGTCTTCTTTAAGCCCACAGGGGCAATGACCCAGGAAAAATCAGGAGTTGTTTCTGCTCAAGCAGACGAGTCTTACTGTATTGAAAGGGTAACGCCAATTCCAGATTTGTCGATTGAAGTTGTCTTTACTAGTGGAGGCACTAGCAAGTTAGAACGCTATAAAGCTTTGGACGTTCCAGAGGTTTGGTTTTGGGAAGATAGATTGCTGAAGCTCTATCATCTTCGAGAGGGCAGCTATAAACCTATCGAGCGCAGCCAACTACCCGGACTTAGTGAACTCGATATTGATTTGCTCAGACGCTGCATTTTGATGGGGGAGACTGATGCCGGAGAAGCGATTAGAGTATTCCGTCGAGAGATTGAGCACAATCTAAAATGATACTTATAATGATCACAAACCTCATCTTGGATCGTTTATGGGAATGAAGAAATTACACGCGACTCAGCTTGAACTCTTTACCTGTGGCTGGGATAAAAGTGAAGCAGTTTTACCAGCTCACGAGAAAGTTTATGCTGCTGCGTTTCGCAAACTTTATTACCATCTATACTCCAACAGCCGAGCCAGTCGAGCAGAGCGTATCATCTCTGACTTGTCTAATTTATTACTATGCAAAATTGCTGGAGACCGCAATGGGGGAGGCGCTGCTCTTGAGCAGTTTCTAGATGGCAAGGGGACAGCAAACGAACTCCTCCTACCAATTTTGCTTAAAACTTTTCCGCATTTGGTTGGTGAGGATGAAAAGTTCTCTTTAGAGGATAAAGTTTTACGCTATGGGCTACAAGAGCTAGCTCCTTTGTCCTTTCAATCTGCTCCAGCACACATACTAGGTGAAGCATTTCAAGCACTTATAGGACCGAATCTTCGTGGAGACAAAGGACAGTTCTTTACCCCTAAGAGTTTGGTCAAAGCTATTGTTGCTGTTTTAAATCCTCCCCTCTGGGCAAAAGTAGTTGATCCGGCGTGTGGCACAGCAGGTTTTTTAGTAGAAATGCATACATTTCAGACGAAAGATCAACAACTGTCTAGTAGCGGTAAAATAGGTAAGCTGATTGGTATGGACAAAGATCGCGATTTGTGCCGCCTTTGTGAAGCAATTTTAGAAGTAGTTGCTCCTCACCGCGCTAGTGTCTTAAATATTAATTCACTCGACCTAGCAAGCCTTTCCCAGCTTCCAGAAGAAATTTCACCTTTAGATGCTGATTTTATCCTTACTAATCCACCTTTCGGTGCCAAGATCAAGATTACTGATAAGTCGATTTTGCGCCAGTATTCATTGGGGCACAAGTGGAGCCTATCTGAAAAATTTTGGCGACAGGAAGTAAACGTGAGGGATGCACAAGATCCACAGATTCTTTTCTTAGAACTTTGTATCCGTCTACTAAAGCCAAATGGAAAAATGGCAATTGTTTTGCCGGAAGGTGTATTTGGAAATTACAGTTTAGGATACGTTTGGGACTTTGTCAGATCCCAGGGAAGAGTCACCGCTCTAATAGATTGTCCGAGAACTACGTTCCAGCCTAGTACCGACACTAAAACTAACGTCTTATTTTTCCAAAAGGCTGAGGGCAATCATATGCCGTGTCACTCCTCAACAAAGATTTGGACAGCCGTTGCGATTAATTGCGGGCATGATCGCCGTGGTCGGAGTGTTAAAAATACAGGGGAACCTTATCCAGATGATTTTCAAAGCATTGGTGTGAGTTTCCTTGACCGACAATCAAATTCGGGTTTTTGGCAGTTGGCTACACTAACTGACCCGTACTATCTTGTCCCAAGGTATTATGATCTTGCTCCCCTGCAAGAACTAACTCAGGAAGCGAACAGACTTGGTTCCGAACTCATGTCACTAGGAGAGATGAGCAAGAACGGCTACCTACGGATTCGCAAAGGTCACGAAGTTGGCGCGGAGACTTACGGCACAGGAGATATTCCCTTTGTCCGCACTTCTGACATTGCTAATTATGAGGTTTCCATTGACCCAACTCGCGCAGTGAGTGAGGAAGTTTATTTACAGTACGCAGACCAACAGCAACTTTCCCCTAATGATATTCTTATGGTGAGTGATGGGCGCTACCGAATTGGTCGTACAGCGATTCTCCATGCTCACAACTATCACTGTGTAGTTCAGAGTCACATAAGGATCATCTCAGTTGCACCCCATTCTCCGATTAGTGCCATCGAGCTACTATATCTTCTCAATCTGCCGATGGTTCAGCATCAAATCCGTAATATGGTTTTCATCCAATCCACACTGGGAGTGTTAGGGAAACGGCTATACGAAATCTGCATTCCTTTACCAAAGCACACATCGGAGTGGGAAAGGACAATCGGAGAATTCCAGATGCTTATCGAAAAAAGAGCTGCGCTTCTTAATCGACTTCGGGATTTTGAACATCTGGGTTACGAGCTATAGGATTACTCTCTGCTCGCTCAAGTATTTCTTTAATCCAACTATAGAATTCTTGCAATGTCCTTTGTCCTTGTGCAATATTACACTCACGATGCACAAAACCTACGTTATGAGCTTTATGAGAACGGGGATTCATATGGCCTGTTTCGATCTCAGCTCTACCTTTTCTTGCCTCTGAAAACAAGTTAAATGACAACGGTTGGCGACAAACAATACAAGTTGTACTTCCTAAGATTGTAGCTCCAAACTGCGCCTCTAAATAAGCAGCAATTTCTGCTGAAGGTTGAGGAGCATCTAACATTTGATAAGCTAGCCAAGTGAGTTTTTTAGAAACTTCAATACAATCTTTATATGAGGCAGCTTTTTCTCGTAGTTTCGCGACAACTTGCGGCTTTAATTTCTTCATGTCAATGCTAAACCCTAGCAGCTCTTCATCAGACAACAGCATCACCCAACGCAAGATTCTGTTAGGTCCAGCATCTTGACTTTTCCACGATGCTCCAGTTGTCATTGTGGCATCGCGTTCGATCTTTTTTGCGACTAAAGGGTGTGAAACTTTGAATCCTCGCAAAAAGGGAAATTCGTCACAATGACCACTATGCCCCTTCTCGCATTGACAAAGACGCAACTGAACTTGGGCATATTTAGATCGACTAGCGATTGGTTTGAGGCAGAGTTCAAGCACTACTACTTCTCACTAAGATTAGTCATTTTTAAATTGTCAAAGTCTCGAAATAACTCAGTAGGCAACACGTCAAGTGCTTTAGCAATGTAGAGAATATTCATCAGCGCAACGTTGCGTTCCCCACGTTCTATCCCACCGATATAAGTGCGATGAAGATTGCACAGTTCGGCAAGGGCTTCCTGAGATAGACCTTTCTGTATGCGTAATGTTCTAACCGTGTTGCCGAAAATTTCCAGAGGACTAGCCATCAAATGGTTTGTAACTCCCTGTGAATTCTATAAGTAGCCACTCTATAAGGCGACAGACTATAAGTATCTATTTCTTACCACCGCTCTCTAAAACCCCTCATGGCTGGAGAAACCTGAAGGGGTGACGAGCAAGGAGAAAGCCTGTTAATCGGGTGGATTGATCCCCCAATTAGACTCTCCGCTAGAATCCCTTGTCTTTCAAGCAAGGGAGTGTCAATAATTCCCTACCAATATGCTTGCAGTTTACCGAGGTTTGACCATGGTTTGGGGATTAACACCCAGCCGCTAATCTGTAAATCACCCCATCGGGTGAACTAGCTGGGGGACGCTAAAACCAATGGGTTAACGTTACATTAGTTAATAGACAGCTGCAATAAATTGATCTCATCGCTCTTAGGTTGTAGGGAACTGCTGCCATAGCTCACCTGTCACTTTTAAGTAACGCTCCTCAAGCGGATCATTAGATTTGATGCACAACACCCTCAATTCTCAAGCGTCAGTCCATCCGCTGGCAACAGCGGTAATTGATAGTTCAGTTCACCACCCGATAATTATTCAACTGGAAAATATCTCTAAGGTCTACGGTACGGGCAACACGGAGGTCAAAGCTTTAAACAGTGTCAACCTAACCGTAGAACAGGGCGAGTATTGCTCAATCATGGGGGCATCTGGCTCTGGTAAGTCTACAGCCATGAATATTATCGGCTGTCTTGACCGACCCACCTCAGGCAACTATTACTTAGATGGGGTTGATGTATCCGATCTGGAAGATGATGACTTAGCTGGGATTCGCAATCTGAAAATTGGGTTTGTCTTCCAGCAGTTTCACTTGTTACCCCAATTGACAGCGCTGGAAAATGTGATGCTGCCAATGGTTTATGCTGGCATTCCAGGGGATGAACGGCGCGATCGCGCTATGGCGGCTCTGAAGCGAGTTGGGTTGGAAAACCGCCAGTCTAATAAACCAAACCAATTATCTGGGGGACAACAGCAACGAGTGGCGATCGCAAGAGCGATTGTTAATCGACCTGTCTTACTATTAGCAGATGAACCAACCGGGGCGTTGGATTCTCACACCACTGCGGAAGTAATGGATATTTTTACTGAGCTGAATAGGGGTGGGATTACTGTGGTGATGGTAACTCACGAACCCGAAGTCGCCCGTTTAACCCATCGCATCGTTTTGTTTCGTGACGGCGAGGTAGTACAATCCCATTTAGCTCCAGAAGAAATAGCTCATATTCAATTCAATTGATTAGGGTTGTTGGTTGTTGGTTGTTGGTTGTTGGTTGTTGGTTGTTGGTTGTTGGTTGTTGGTTGTTGGTTGTTGGTTGTTAATAATAAACAACTAATAACAAACAACTANNGTTGGTTGTTAATAAGGCTTGTTGCTCAGCATTCATGATTTATACATATCCGGTAGCATTGGACTTGTATCAACAGGTTTGTAGTAACCAATGCAAGTGGTTGGTCAGGTGTAGCTGATTAACCTGATTTGATATTATTACCATGAACCCTTAACTATTAGCTCTTAATTATTCAAGCACTAGCCGATAAAGATTTAGGCTTAGCGTTCTTTAAGAAACCTACTAAGTTTTGCAGAAAAGATGGGCTAACGTTTTCTGTTTCTGGTTCTTCAGCTAATTGTGCTGGTAGCGGTTCAATGGCTTGAGTGGGTAGGGTGCCAACTAACAAGGGAACTTCTGCTGCTAGACCAATAGCGATTAGCTGAAATGCCAGCTGTTGTACTTTTTCTAGGGGAAGTTTTAGTTCTCTCGCGATCGCCTTTAAAGACACTGTGCCTTTGCTATACTCCCAAATCTGCCATTCTAAGGAGTCTAGCCGATAGCGGGGGCGTTCGGCCATGGTACTAACTAAACCTCCATTAGGATCGGGCAATTTATCAGCTAGAGCATCCCAGTTTTGCAGCGATCGCAACCCCATCAATGTTGCTTCGGTGGCTGCCATGCTCAACCCGGTCATTTCTTGTCTCGGTATGGGCACGTTCTGCTCAAGTTTAAACTGAGCCTCTGGGAGTTCAAACAAGGCACAGACTTGCTGCACTACCTGAGTTTGAAATAGTTGTTTGAGTTGTTCGGTTTGGAGGACACCGTGATTTTTGAGGCACAAACCCAAAGGTTTACTCTTAGGACAGCACCGCTGCACTAGTTTGGCAACGACGCGATCGCTGGCCCACTGGTATTGCTCGATCAGGGAAATTAAACCTTGATGGTCTAATCGGTTGGCTGCTGCGACAATTCGACCCTGATATACCCAGATATAGTGAGCTGACGGTGGTGTTGTTTGAGTTTCTAACAAGGCTCGCAGTGTCAGCAACCCGGTTTTTTGTCCTTTCTCAATCAAGTGAAAAATTTCTGGTATGGAGAGGTCTGTTAGATACCCTGTAATCATTTGTGGTGATAGGTAATGGGTAATGGTCAATTGGTAATTTCTTACCCAGTAAGCGTTGGGCTTTATTAAGCAGTTTTTCCGATCGCTATATGTACGGGAGAGTCGGCTAATTAGTATGTCAACCTTGCTACCAAAGACTTCGCTATTATCTTAACATTTCTTAACTCTTTAAGTATAAACAACTCCTCCCTTAAGTTAGCCTGGTATGCTTTAACTGGAAATATCAAATTTAGCTAGGGTTAATCTAGATATTTTTTCTCGGCATCTTTTCCAGGTAATCTTTTATACAAAATTACCTGAATAAATCAATCTCAAAAGTAACTGAGTATACTAACTATTGGTATTCATGTATTTAACTATACATAATTAGATTGATTAAGTTTTTAGCGTTGTAAATTTCTCAACGCTAAAAATGTTACTATAAATATTATTTATGTATTCTATAAGTGAAAGATATCAAAAGACAGAAGATGTCTTGATGAAGTATTCCACTAAAACAATTAAAGCATCAACGACGGACTCTTTCTGATTAGCATTGAGAATCACAAAGGGGGGGCGGCTATTTTTATCAACAAAGCCCAAAGCGATCGCCACATTTTCCTTAGACCAAGCTCCCTCACAATCCATATGGGTCATACCCACCAGCATGGGAATGTCTACACGTTGTTTCATAAAAGCCAACAACTTGCGTGCTTCCCGAAAATCGCTAGGGCGATGGGCATCTACTAACAAGATATAAGCATGGGCTTTGCGAATCAGGATATCCCACATGAAATCAAAGCGAGACTGCCCTGGCGTTCCATAGAGGTGCAGAGCCATTTCGGGAGCAAATTGCAAGCGCCCAAAGTCCATTGCCACCGTTGTCTTTTTCTTAATGGCGGCTGATTCATCTGTTGCTAGACGATCGGTATCTACTACAGCAATCTCACTGACCGAGCGAATAAATGTGGACTTCCCAGCACCCACTGTCCCGGTCACAACCAGACGCATGATCTCCACGCTTACTTGCTGCTCCTCAGGAAACCTAGCAAGTTTTGCATAAATGAATTGCTCAACTCTGGCACGTTGTTATTTTCCTTTCCGCGACTAGCTGTAACACTAACAGGTTCTAGTACTTCTTGGGCTACACCCCGAGAACGAGAGGGTACGAGCATAGGTACTTCTGCTACTAAACCCACGCTGATGAGCCGGAATGCCGTTTGTTGAATAGTATCTACTGGTTGTTTGAGCTGAGTGGCGATCGCATTCAGTGTCACCGACCCATTTGCCAACTGCCAAACTCTGCCTTCTAAAGAATCTAACCGCAAATGGCGCTTGCCGATCACCACTCTGGATAGGGCTGAAGTTGGCTCTGGCAGCTTCTCTGCTAATAACCGCCAATCTCTCAACACTCTAAGTCCCATCAGGGTGGCTTCCGTCGCGCTCAAACTGAGGCCAGTCATTTCTGTAGTTGGCAAGGTGGCTTTGGCGTCAAATTTGAAGCGAGCATCTTTTAGCCTAAACAAGCCACAAACTTGCCGCAATACTTGGGCGTGGAATAGCAGCCGCAACTGTTCGGGTTGCAGGAAGCCATGCGTCTTTAGGTATAGGCCAATCGGGATATTGGCCGGACACCTATTCACCTGCTCCCGCAGCACTTCCGGACTGATCCAGCCTCGCTGACAAATCATGGCCAGCAAGCACTGGTGATCTAGACGGTTCGTAACTGCTACAATACGACCTTGGTGTAGTAGAGCATGACGCACCCTTTTTTCTTGGTTATCCGTCTGAAAACGGAGGGTAAGCAATCCTGTTTTGCTGCCGTGATCCAGGAATTGAAACAGTTCCGGTAGGGAAAATTCTGATAAACAACTTGTAATTGCCATGCGGTTTTCGCTAATCTAAAAATTCGTCACAATTCGGCCAACCCTATTCTTATTTTCTTAATTGTCCAAGCCCAATTGAAGAAAAATCAACTTTTTGTTACGTTTCTTAGATAAATAAGTAAATAGTTTATATATTATAATAATATTGCAAGCTGGCATTTGCAACCTAAAGTCTGATGGAATTACCCAGAGAGCAAGCTGAGCTTGGTGTTCCCGAAAGAGGGGAGAAGGCTATTACAGCCTAAGGTTCGCAGCCTCTGGCTGAGCATGGCTGTTTTCAGCCGTGTGACTGCGGCTGGAGGATTTATTCAGCTAGATGGGCAGGTGTGTCATAGACTCCTGATATTTTCCGGATCGGATCTAAAGCTGCCTTCAACTCCGGCAGGACACGCTTAATTTCTAGGAGCAGTACCCCCTGTTTAGCAGCCTTACTAGCTAAGACCAGCAAGACGGCATATTCGCCACAATTGGTGAGAATGCCGTAACCGCGATCGCCTTCAACATAGATGCGATCGAGAAACCCTCTTGACAATTCAGAGCCGATGCGCTCTCCCAAGGACAGCATGGCAGCTGACATAGCAGATACTCGTTCTTCGTCCATCTCGCTCGGTAAGCTTGATGCCAAAGGGAGTCCGTCCGGAGAAACAAGGGCAGCTCCCTGCACATCACTAGTACCCGTGACAAAATTTTGGAGAATGCTCTCAAGCTTGGCCGTATTAATGGTCATCGTCATATCCTCAATAGGTTCAGGGCCTAAAGGCAGGAGATTCACTTAGCCTCAGTCCCATCAGATCAATTCTGCCAGAATGGTATGGAATGCAGGATAATGGGCTAAGCTTTCATCGTTTCAGGACTTAGGTAACTGTTAAATGAGTTCAATAATTACCTGAATCACAATGAAGTAAAGCAAGTATTGTTTTGATAGCGGCTATGCGAACTCATTATTGCGGCGAACTGCGAAGCAACCATGTTGATAAAACTGTGACCCTCTGCGGTTGGGTAGATCGGCGGCGCGACCACGGGGGAGTGATATTTTTAGATTTGCGCGATCGCACTGGTACGATCCAAATTGTCAGCGATCCCCAGCGCACGCCGGAGTCGTATCAGGATGCCGACGGCTTGCGCAATGAATACGTGGTGCAAATTACAGGTCGAGTGTCGGCACGTCCGGAAGACTCCCTCAATCCCAAACTGCCGACGGGAGAGGTTGAGGTTTATGCGGATCGGATCGAACTACTCAATATCGTTCGCAAGCAGTTGCCATTTCAGGTTTCCACAGCTGATACGGAATCAGTAAGGGAAGAGTTGCGGCTGAAGTATCGATATTTGGACTTAAGGCGCGATCGCATGAGCCAAAATATCCAATTACGCCATCAGGTGGTCAAAGCTATGCGCCGCTTCTTGGAAGACGAGCAAGGGTTTGTTGAAGTAGAAACCCCCATGCTGACTCGCTCGACTCCCGAAGGTGCGAGAGACTATTTAGTACCGTCCCGTGTTAATCCGGGGGAATGGTATGCCCTGCCGCAGTCGCCTCAGCTATTTAAGCAGTTATTAATGGTATCGGGCTTAGACCGATATTACCAGATTGCCCGCTGCTTCCGAGATGAAGACCTTAGGGCTGACCGACAGCCGGAGTTTACTCAGTTGGATATGGAAATGAGTTTCATGTCCCAAGAGGAAATTCTCCACCTCAATGAAGCATTAGTCAGTTATATCTTTAAAACTGTCAAAGGCATCGACTTGCCGCAACCTTTCCCGCGCCTCACCTATGCTGAAGCGATGGAACACTACGGCACCGATAAACCAGATACCCGCTTTGGCTTAGAACTGGTTAATGTCTCTAACTTGCTTAAAGACTCTGGCTTTAAAGTGTTTTCCAGTGCAGTGGCATCTGGCGGGATGGTCAAAGTGTTGCCAATTCCTGGAGGTAATGAAGCGATTTCTAACGTGCGCATTAAACCCGGTGGCGACTTATTTAAAGAAGCCAGCGAAGCAGGTGCCAAGGGACTCGCTTACATCCGAGTACGAGAGGGCGGCGAAATTGATACGATTGGGGCAATTAAAGATAACCTGAGTGAGGCTCAAAAGCAGGTATTGTTAAAGCTCACTGGAGCCGAAGCCGGTCACTTATTGCTATTTGCAGCGGGTGCAGCTGAAGTTGTCAACAAAACCCTCGACCGCCTGCGTATGGTCATTGGTAAAGAGTTGGGACTCATCGATCCAGATAAGATTAACTTGCTCTGGGTAACCGATTTCCCAATGTTTGAGTGGAATGCTAACGAAAAACGCTTAGAGGCACTGCATCACCCATTTACAGCTCCCCATCCCGACGATTTAGATGACCTGAAAATAGCCAGGGCACAAGCCTACGACTTGGTTTATAACGGTTATGAAGTAGGCGGTGGGAGCTTGCGGATTTATCAGCAAGATATTCAGCAACAAGTTTTTGAAGCGATCGGCTTATCACCAGAAGAAGCTCAGAATAAGTTTGGGTTTTTGTTAGAAGCGTTTGAATATGGCGCACCGCCTCATGGAGGGATTGCCTATGGTTTAGACCGCTTGGTCATGCTTTTAGCCGGAGAGGAATCAATTCGCGATGTAATTGCTTTCCCGAAGACCCAGCAAGCCAGTTGTTTGCTAACCGATGCTCCAGCTAAGGTAGATGAGAAGCAGTTGAAGGAATTGCACGTTGCTTCAACCTATAAGCCAAAAACGTGAGGCATAGAATATGGGTAATGGGTAATGGGTAAT
>DNXU01000074.1:0-1611 GCA_003505715.1 Cyanobacteria bacterium UBA8803
ATCCCTCATCCCTCATCCTTTCTTCCTCTCCCTCTTCAGCTCAACCAATTATTCTACCATCAAACTTCATTAACAATATAAACTCCTAGGAAAGTTTTTCCTGAAACCTTCATAAGAACTCCGTATCAGGAACTAGAAACCCTGACACGGACTCTGCTATGCGCATTTACACCTCTATCATTTTGTTAAGTTTGCTGACAATCTCGCTCTCTGCTAATTCCCAGATTGTTGCCAACTCATCATCCAAGTTACTCAAGTCTGTAACTCCTAGTCAACTGCTTTCTGCCGTTAAAACCGGTCAGTCCGGCCCCAAATCTCCATCTGGTGGCGAACAACGCCGGGATTTCTTCCAGGGACGACAAATTCCAGCTCCTCAGATCGCCCATCGGGGTAGCGGACGCCNNCAGGAGTTCTCTTGGGCATAAGAACCTTACTCAGTTTTGATATAATATAACCTTACTGGAAGAATTTTACCTCCTTTGTGGCTACAGAGAACAGGGAATTCTTCCAGTTGGCGCTTTTTCCTTAGTTTCCTATAATCAAGGAGAATTGAGCTTTAATTATTAGGGTGCTTCAAGTAAGCGCGTGTATTGCTTCTTGAGTAGAACTCACTGATGCACTGTAACAGTGAGTGCGTCACTAGGGAATAAAATTTTTTGTACTCATGCGATGTGACCGCCCCCTAAGATGATTAACCACGTCGATCTGATCAAAAGTCTCAGCCCCAGCGCCATGGATCAGATTATGCTATATCTGGCTTTCAGCGCGATGAGAACCAGTGGACACCGACATGGGGCTTTTCTAGATGCAGCGGCCACCGCTGCTAAATGCGCTATATACATGACCTATTTGGAACAGGGTGAGAATATCCGGATGACCGGACATTTACACCATATTGAGCCGAAGCGGGTCAAGGTCATTGTTGAAGAAGTCAGACAAGCCCTAACGGAAGGGAAACTCCTAAAGATGCTGGGTTCTCAGGAACCTCGTTATCTGATTCAATTTCCCTATGTCTGGATGGATCAGTATCCCTGGCAGCCCGGGCGATCCCGCATATCGGGAACCAACCTCCAATCGGACGAAAAACGCCTGATCGAAGAAAAACTGCCCGATAACCTGCCGGATGCTCAAGTCATTAATTCCCTACAATTTTTGGAATTAATTGAATTTCTACACAGTCGCTCTCAAGAAGAGCTACCACCCGATCGGCGTTTGCCTTTGAGCGAGGCGATGGCCGAACATATCAAGCGTCGCTTGCTCTATTCAGGGACTGTAACGCGCATTGATTGTCCTTGGGGTTTACCTTACTACGCTCTCACTCGTGCCTCCTACTCACCCGTGGATGGCAAAGAGCGGACTTACACAATGGTGGAGGATACGGCGCAGTATTTCCGATTAATGAGAGATTGGGCTGACCGCAAGCCAAATGTGATGAGGGTTTTGGAAGAATTAGATATTCCGCCCGAAAACTTTAACCAAGCAATGGACGAACTTGATGAAGTCATTCGCGCTTGGGCGGATAAATATCACCGCACTGATGGTGAACCGATGGTTCTACAGATGGTGTTTGGACAGCAAGCAGAGTAGTTGTTGGTTGTTGGTTGTTAGTTG
>DNXU01000074.1:1746-4221 GCA_003505715.1 Cyanobacteria bacterium UBA8803
ACAACCAACAACCAACAACTAATAACTAAACCATTGCCATGCCAACAGCAAGCTGACGGCGGCGATCGCACCAATCGAAGTATTGATAAAATTCACCACCTCATTGGTCATCCAGTCCAGCTTTGCTTGTAAGGTCGCACCAATTACGCTTTCTAGGTTAGTGGCAATGAAGGCAGCGATTACACAAAAAGCTACCTCTGTCAAGTTAATTAGGCCAACTCCCCAACCGATAAAAGCGATCGCGGCTGAGGCAATGATCCCCGCCAAGGTTCCTTCGAGGCTGATGGCCCCTTCAGTACCCCGTGCTACAGGCTGTAAGGTAGTAATGAGAAATGTCCGCTGGCCGTAGGCTTTGCCCACTTCACTGGCAGTGGTATCCGATAATTTAGTGCTGAAACTGGCTACATAGCCAAGTAATAACAAACTGCGAAAGGGTTCCTCAACCAAAAGTACGCCTAAAGCACAGATGGTGCCAGTAAGCGCTGAACCCCAAACATTCTCCGGCCCCCTAGCTCCGGAACGCTTTTCGGCAATTCCTGCTGCTTCCTTTTGAGCCATACCAATACGAGTAACACCTGAGCCGACTAAGAAGTAGAACATAACCACTGCGTAGCCAGACCAGCCCAGCGTACCCCAAATCAGCACACCTAGCGCCCAGGCATGGAGAAGTCCGGCACTAGTGAGTAACTTTTTGGGGGCAAACCAAGCGATCGCAACTAAAAACCCATTCAAGGCAACCCCTACGAGCCAAGGATTTAAATCTGAAATTATAGAAAGCATCGTAAATCAGTGGAGAAAATCCTATCGTGATTGTAGATTGACCAATCCCAATATAAAATCTCAAAGAAAGCAAATGAATCCCGTTCTGTTTCATCTGGCCTTTCCCGTTACCAATATTGAGCAGACCAAAGACTATTACGGCAATGGACTAGGCTGCGAAATTGGGCGCGAATCTCGCCATGCCGTGATTCTTAATTTATACGGTCATCAACTAGTAGCCCATGTAACCGACGCACCTCTAACGCCTCAACAAGGAATTTATCCCCGGCATTTCGGTTTAATTTTCACCGCTGAATCTGACTGGGAAGCATTGCTAGAGCGAGTCCAGCAACGCCAACTCCCTCTCTACCAGCAGCCCAAACTGCGCTTTGGGGGTCAGCTGACAGAGCATCGTACCTTTTTCTTACAAGACCCGTTCGATAACTTAATGGAGTTCAAGTTCTACCGTCATGCAGAGGCAATTTTTGGCAGTCGGGAACTGACGGCAATTGGCGATCGCCTTTAAGCGGTTCCAACAGAGCCGATGCCACAGCTTGAAGGCTGCGAGCGTCTCTCACCATAAAACCATGAGCAAACACTAGCACCTTCACCTCTCGGCCTACAGGCATTTGCGAACTGCAAGCAGGTACGATGATAAAATCCCAGGGCGTCCAGATGGAGGTGAAATTCAGACGCTCTAATATATGGGCATCTTGATTCAAATCCTTCAAGAAAGCACTACCCGGACGCATGTGAACGCACCCGGGACGGTTCCACAGATAGGCCATCCGGGTGCCTTGATGGGGAGCGGATATCGTAATAAAGCGCTGCACCCGGTCAATCCCTCCCAGCCGCTGCACGTAATAGCGGGACACCAAACCACCCATACTCAAACCAACTAAATCAATTGGCTGTTCTGGTGGAAAGGTTTGGTCTACATAATCAGCGACTTGAGTTGCCAGTTGGTCTAAACCCAGCTTGGCATTGTTTGGTTTTAGATCGAAGCTGTAGACAGACCAACCCTGCTGGGTTAGGTAAGCTGACATTTGCCGGAAAACGGCAGAAGTCCTAATGATCCCGTGAACTAACAAAACTGGGTTGCGGCTGTTCTTAATCTCCATGATGGGCACCTGAGAGTTATTTGTGCAGCGTTTAAGATTAAAACGGGAGTATTGCAGGTGGGAATTGATATCCAGTGAAGAGAATTGTTACTTTACTCCAAGCCTTAAGCTGCCTTGTAGTACTAACTATCAATGGCATAGTACTTTACCAATTTCTTAATCGAGCAGGGTGTACTCAGTTTAATTTTTCCTTAACCAAGGCTAATAGCTTGAAGAAGAGCGCTGCGGGTTTTGGCGATTGTGTCATCAGAGCCGTGAATCAAAAGGAGTTCCCCAAAAAAGAAATACCTGTGGTTGAGCCGTTACCTTCCATTGAACCATCCCCATCAGTTGAGGTGTTCCCTTCGGTTGAGCCTTCACCATCAGTTGAGCTATTGCCTGCTGCTGAAAAGTCTCCCTCGATTCAACCCTCACCGTCAGTTGAGCTATTGCCTGCTACTGAAAAGTCCCCTTCCGATCTGTTAAACCCTAACCTTAAGTTACCTGTAGGTGAACAGTCTCCCTCGCCGAAGCCATCTCCTTCTGGTAAGCATTCTTCTTCTGGGCCATCTCCCTCTCCCCAGCCGTCACCACCACATGAATCGCGAGGGGCTAC
>DNXU01000617.1 GCA_003505715.1 Cyanobacteria bacterium UBA8803
TTAGACTGAACGAATCGCAGCTGCCCTTATAGGGCGGGGAGGGATAGGAGGGTAATTAAGGGGGTTCGATGCCCCCTTAATTACCATATAGAATAGGTTCTTCACTCAGAAGATGGTAATATGTGAGGCATGACACAGCGAGCCTACCGATACCGCTTTTACCCAACACTGGAACAAGAACAACTCTTGCGCCGCACGTTGGGTTGCGTCAGGTTGGTCTACAACAAAGCCCTGCATACTCGCACAGAAGGCTGGCACTCTAGGCAAGAGCGGATTGACTACACCCAAACATCCGCGATGTTGACCACCTGGAAAAAGCAGGAAGACCTGCAATTCTTGAACGAGGTTAGCTGCGTGCCGCTTCAGCAAGGATTGAGAAACCTGCAAAAAGCCTTTGCCAACTTCTGGGCCGGTCGCGCTAAGTACCCCAACTTCAAGAAGAAGCGTAGTGGCGGTAGCGCTGAGTTTACCCGTTCTGCCTTCAAGTGGAAGGATGGGCAACTGTGGTTGGCAAAATGCTCCTGCCCTTTGCCCATCCGATGGAGTCGCACTATTCCGGAGAAGTGTGAACCCTCCACTGTCACGGTGAGGCTGGATGCATCGGGGCGATGGTTTGTCTGTTTGCTGGTGGAAGACCACACCGTTAAGGCACTGCCTCAAGTTGATAAAGCTGTGGGCCTTGACCTGGGAGTTACCTCCTTGATTGCTACTAGCGATGGAGAAAAGATTACCAATCCCAAACATTTCAATCGCCTGAGATACAAGTTGAGACAAGCTCAAAAAGCCTTGTCTGGCAAAGTTAAAGGCTCTAAGAATCGAGAGAAGGCAAGGCGTGAAGTTGCTCGAATTCACGCCCAAATTGCTGATGCCCGAACAGATTTCCTTCACAAGCTGACCACTCGAGTGGTACGTGAAAACCAAACGATTGCTCTCGAGGACTTGGCGGTGAAGAACATGCTCAAAAACCACCAACTGGCTCAAGCTATTGCAGATGCCAGTTGGGCTGAATTGGTTCGTCAATTGGAGTACAAGTGCCAGTGGTATGGTCGGACACTGGTTAAGATTGACCGATGGTTTCCTAGTAGCAAGCGCTGTGGGAAGTGCGGTCACGTTGTTGAGCAATTGCCGCTTGATATCAGAGAGTGGGTTTGTCCTCAATGCCAGACCCATCACGACCGAGATATCAATGCCGCAAACAATATTCTCGCCGCAGGGCTTGCGGTGATAGTCTGTGGAGCGAACATAAGACCTGATCGGCATAAGTCTATTGGGCAGTTGCGAAACTCCCCTGAGCGCAGCCGAAGGGGAAAGAAGCAGAAACCTAAATCGTGAGGTTTAGGAATCCCCGTGCCTTCAGGCCGGGGAGGATGTCAACTAAGTATTACAGGGGAGGATATCAAGCGATTTTAGATTGGATAAAAGAATCTAAAATCTCAAATTCTCCGATCAGGGATGAAAATAGTTATAGATTTCCCTAGCTAAGTACGGACCAATGCCCGAAACTTCAAGGAGTTGTTCTACAGATGCTTCTCGAATATAGTCAATCGAGCGGAAATGTGCCAATAGCTGTTTTTGCCGATAGAATCCCAGTCCTGGAATTTCATCTAAACTAGAACGACGTAATGTGTCGGTTCTTTGTTGCCGATGGAAACTTACAGCAAATCGGTGTGCCTCATCCCGCACGCGCCGCAGTAACTGCACCCCCGGTTGCTCTAGATCTGTTGACAGTGGCAATGACTCACCCGGCAAAAAGATTTCCTCCCGCTGCTTGGCTAAGCTGACTACCCGCAATTCTTCTAACAGGTTCATCTCTTGTAGGACAGCAACTACGGCTGAGAGTTGTCCTTTGCCACCGTCGATCATAAGGAGATCCGGCAAATCATTGGCAGCGGATGTAGACAAGCCTGGAGGAGAAACTAATAACTCATCTTTTATATCCGTTACCACATCCACTGCCAACTGCTCATACTTCCGGAAGCGGCGGCTGATGACTTCGGCTAGACTGGCAAAGTCATCGGAGTGACCTACTGTTACAGCCGGATTTTTGATTTTGTAGTGGCGATAGTGTTGTTTGGCAGGTATGCCGTCAATAAATACTACCTGTGAGGCTACGGCATTGGCTCCCTGAATGTGAGAAATATCGTACCCTTCAATCCGGTGCGGTAAGTCCGGTAGGTCGAGAATCTTGGCTAAATCCTCCATGGCTTGGGTATTGCGATCGGCGGCTCGTTGGGTGCGCTCTAGTTCGTAACAGGCATTGCGCTCTACCATGCCAATAAGTTCAGCTTTGGTTTGCCGTTGCGGTGCCAGGAGGGTGACTTTGCGGCCTTTCTTATCGCTTAAATACTCTGCCAGTATCTCAGTATCGGGCAATTCGTGCTGTACTAAGATTTCAGCGGGAATTTCGACGGGGTCGGCAGCTTGGTAATGTTCCTCTAATACTCGTTGTAAAATAGCTCCAGGCGTTCCTGATTGAGCATCGGCAAAAAATCCCAAGCGTCCGACTAAACGACCCGCCCGGATCTGGAATAGTTGGATGCAAGCGTGTTGACTGTCGGCAGCTAGAGCGATCGCATCTCGCGAAACGGTATCATCCGGTAAGGAAACTTTTTGGTCGGTACTGAGGGATTTGAGTCCAGAAATTTGGTCGCGAATTCTCGCCGCTGCCTCGAAGTTGAGGGCCTCAGCATTTTGTTTCATGGTGGCGGTGAGTGTATCGATCAGTTCTCCAGTCCGCCCTTGAAAGATCATGGCAATTTTTTGCAGGGTCTGACGATACTCTTCAGCGGAAATAAGCTGCTGACAGACACCCGGACAGCGACCGAGGTCGTAGTTGAGGCAGGGACGGTCTTTAAAGAGGGGTCGGGGACGCTGCCTAATCGGGAAAATGCGCTTGACCAGATTTACGATATTCCGTAGCAGACCGACATCAACATAGGGGCCGTAGTATTTATCTTTTTCCTTCCCGAGTTCTCGCTTGCGGGTGATGAAGAGGCGGGGATAGGTTTCAGACCAGGTGATACAGACGTAGGGATATTTCTTGTCATCCTTGAGCAGCACGTTAAAGTAAGGCTGATGCTGCTTGACTAGATTGGCTTCTAAGGCCAAAGCTTCGGCTTCGGTGTCGGTGACAATGAACTCAATTTCCGTTACCTGCCGCACCATCATGGCAATGCGATCGCTCAGCTGCTGCGACTCGCGGAAATAGGAACGCACTCGCGATCGCAGTTTCTTGGACTTGCCAATATAGAGGATGTGATTAGAGCCATCACGCATTAAATAGACTCCCGGTTCAGCGGGAATCTCTTGGAGGCAGCTTTCGAGGCGGTCTGGGTCTTTAACCAGAGGCAAAGTTTTGGCAGAAGATACCACAGGATGTCACTCCTCTCGTTATCGCTCTCCTTCTACGATAATAGTTACGCAGTCTCTAGCTGCTCGTACTTTCCCCATCCTCACGGTGAGGCTAACCGTCAACCAAGAATGTTGTTAGGAGGCTTATGAGAAATTGGAGTGTTTTAAAGGAACGCTATTATCGCTCCCAACCGATTTGATATTCCCTTGTCATTGATGATTGTAAGACTGTTTTAAGTGCCGCATAACTTCCTGGTAAATTTCGCTGCAAACTCGTTCGCCACGTTTGCAGTTCTCCAGTTTGACATCATCGACATAGAAGTTAAGGGTAAACTTGATGAAAGTAAATCCTTCGTATTGGGAAGTTCCTGCCATCCAGATATGAGGCTCATGCTGTTGATTTCTAGCTTGTTTAAATTTTTCCTTTAGCCACTTGAGTAAATCTATCACGTAGTCATCTAACCGAGTTTCCTCGCGCTCGGGATTTAAAATTTTGAGAAATAATCGCTGTGCCCTCCGCTTTAAAAGTTCGATTTTTCGCTCCCATTCCTGCGGCAGAAGATATTGGTCTTCATCCAATAAGTTGGGGTCTTTCAACCAGATCCGATACCACTCTCTGATTAGACCGATCAGGGTCTCTAGAGACTGAATCTCTTCAAATTCACAGACAGCTCGCTTACCCTGCTGGGTAGTTATAACTTTTAACCCAATTAAGTCAAGCACAGCTAGATACTCCTGCTGCACGTTGTCAATTTCGTCCTGGGTCAATCCTCCCTTCTCAGCAAACTGGAGAGTGACCATCAAGGCTTCGAGCGATCGCTCGATATCTTCCAGTTTAAGGTTGACTTCGTTATCGGCCTGCAACCGCAGGCTGGCTGCTTCTTTTTTGCCTTTGCTTAACGTGCGATTTCCGGCCTCGTCCAGGCGATAAAATTTATCGAGACATCGCAGTTTGTGGTCGATATCCCCTAGCGTATCGGGATGTCCGATGACCACCTCTCGCATCAGCATTTGAGCTAGATCGAGATCGCAGTGGGGGGGAAACTCGATCTCAATGGAATAGTGATAATGGGGAGTGGGACGGCTGAGATTGGTCAGACGTTGCTCTTGTAAAACGCTGTTGGGAATATAAACCTCGCAATGGTCTTTAAACATATAAAGTTGGGTCACCCGGATACCAATTTTCCGCAGCATCGCTAGTGAGCCATCGTCGAGGCGAAGAACATCCCCGAATTGAAAGGGGGTATCGATGAGGAGGACAATCCCGCTGAAGAAGTTTGCCAAGATATCCTTCACGGCAAACCCGATCACGAAGGTAGCTCCTCCCAGAGTTACCCAGATTCCCGTTAAATCAACCCCAAAGCATTGCAGCAGCAGCACGCCACCCAGCAGACAAACTACAAAGGGGACGACACCTTCGAGCAGCGGGATGAGTACGTTATCCCACATCGCTTCAGTTTGCTGGGCGTATTCTTTTAAGTAGTAGGCGATGACTTGAGTAAATAACTGGACGATCCAATAACTAACGGTCACTATGAGGCTGGCTGTAAGTAAGCGCTCGATCCACTCGAGTGCCTCAGGGAACTCCAAACCCCGAAACGCAAATTTGAGACTGACTAGGATGAAAATAGTCAGGACGGGATAGGCCGAGACATTCAGGGTAACTAGGGCAATATCCCGTTCAAACTGACGGAAGATGGAGCGCAGCACGTAAAACAGAATAACGTATAGCAGGCAAGCTCCGATTGCCGCGATCCCCAGGCTGCCCAGCACAAAAGTAAAATTTCCTAGAGTCAAGGCGAGGAATGCTGTTAACATCACGAGTTTTTTTCCAATACATTTATGCGATGCATTTGGCAAAATTCTAAATGGAGATTGCCCAAAAAAGAGAGTAATCTTCAATCAGCCAAGATATCCAATAGCTATTATTAGGGTGCGTTACGCAGGAGCTAACTATTAGTAGGGTGCGTTATGCGGAAGCTAACGCACCATGGAAACTATATATGGTGTAGTTGCCTAAGTCGTATCCTCCTTATCCCCCTTACCCTCTTCCTATTTTTCATCTTCCTGCTTGACAAAGCATAGTCATTACGAGTACGCTTTATTTATACGAAGTCATAACGACTCTGAATATAAGGATCTAAAGAGATGCTGAAAAATCGAGAAGGGGAAACAGTCCCCAATGTTACCTTCAGAACTCGCAGCAACAATCAATGGGTAGATATCACGACGGATGACCTATTTAAAGGGAAAACAGTAGTTGTCTTTTCTCTACCCGGTGCATTTACCCCAACTTGCTCCTCCTCTCACCTACCACGTTACAACGAGTTAGCTGGGGTATTTAAACAGAATGGCGTGGATGACATTCTCTGCATTTCCGTCAATGATACCTTTGTCATGAACGAGTGGGCGAAAGATCAACACGCAGAAAACCTTAAGCTCATTCCCGATGGGAACGGCGAATTTACCGAAGGCATGGGAATGCTAGTAGACAAAACAGACCTAGGTTTCGGTAAGCGATCGTGGCGCTATTCGATGCTGGTTAAAGACGGCGTTATTGAAAAAATGTTTATTGAACCAGAAGTTGAGGGAGATCCCTACGAAGTGTCTGATGCCGACACCATGCTCAACTACATTAACCCTAACGCTACCAAGCCAAAATTTGTTTCACTGTTCACTAAGATTGGTTGTCCTTTTTGCGCTCGTGCTAAAGCAGCTCTTAAGGAACGGAGCATTGATTTTGAAGAAATTGTCTTGGGTGACAAAATTACCACTCGCACCTTACAGGCTGTTGCCGGAGCATCAACGGTGCCACAAGTCTTTATCGGTAGCGAATTGATTGGGGGTTCCGAAGCACTAGACGAATATTTGCACAAGCATCCCGAGTTTGTGGGTTAACGTTGGGTTTTGGGGAAAGGTTCATTGTTCATGGCAACTAACTCCAGGCAATGAACCATGAACTATGAACAAAAAACCCAGATGCTTATACTTCACCCAAGTGAGAACTCCTTATACCAATTTCATTAAGTCTTGC
>DNXU01000331.1:0-10478 GCA_003505715.1 Cyanobacteria bacterium UBA8803
ATTGGTGATGGGTGATGGGTGATTGGTGATTGGTGATTGTGCATCCCTCACCTCCTCACTCCCTCCCCTCCTCACTCCCTCATCCCCTCACTCCCTCATCCCCTCATCCCCTCACCCCCTCATCCCCTCACCTCCTCAAGCTGAGGCTAGACTTTCCCAGGTTTGGGCAACAATGTCACTGAGCCAGCGCCTTTGCGCCTGATCCAACAGACCATCTTCTGCCAGCACTTCAGCGATGAGATCGTCGAGGGACTGCCCTTGTTGGCGAGCTATCAGAATGATACCGACAATCGCTGCCGCCACTAATTCTTCATTAACGGGTTTTTGACGCAAGGCCACAATTTCTTGAGAGCTAACTGGGATGGGATAATTCATGGCTAGTTAACAATGGCACCCTCACCTTAACAAAACTGAGAATAATGTAAACTTTCTTTAACAATATTAAACAAATTCAGTATCCGCAAGTTTAGCGTATTTCGATCCCGAACTGCCTCCGTCTTGCTGGCTACTCCTTTAGACACTCAGATTACGCCGATGAAAGAACTTCTCTACGTAGAAATACCTAGCCCAGATACAGAGGCCATCCGTATCTGGTTACAACAGGACTGGCAGCAAGAGCGGGGGAAGAAAATTATCACCCCTGATGGCATCCGCTTGCAATTTGAGAATACTCGTACTGAAAATTACGCTACATCGGACAGTGCCGCGATTCCGGAAATCTCGGTATTTATTTGGTCAGTGCAGCGAACCACCTACCTCAAAGCCTTTCGTTGGGCTGAGCGAGCCATTCCTGGGGAACGCCAAATCCTGCAACATCTTACAACTAGTTTGCGCCGTCAATTCCCCTACCACTATCCGGAACCACCTGCTGTCCTAGTATCCAAGCAATCCATCTTTGAGGCATTGGCACCGTATTATCCCCGAACCGTCCATTTCTTCCAAAAAATGCCCAATGGAGAATACGACCTCAACCGCGTCTATTGGTGGGAGCAGCGGTGGCGCGAGAGTGTCCGCAATCCCCAGCAACCCAAGCGAGTTTTATTTAATCGAACAGGAGAAGAGGATAAGACTGGAAGCAGTGGGGAGCAAGAGCATGTCTCTCCCACCTACGACCTAATATATATCGGTGGTGCTTTGGGCGTCATCCACGCCGCTGTCATGGCGCAGCGAGGTTACCGGGTACTACTAGTAGAACGCCTACCCTTTGGGCGGATGAACCGGGAGTGGAATATTTCGCGGCAGGAGTTCCAAAGCCTGATCGATTTGGGCTTATTTACCCCAGCTGAGTTTGAAAGCGTTATTGCCAGGGAATACATCGACGGATTCAATAAATTCTTTGATGGCAACAACCCACCCCACCTGAGAGCCGCCATCCTCCACACGCCAACGGTACTTAACATAGCCTTAGATTCTGAGAAATTCCTACAGCTGTGTGGTGAAAAGCTTAAAAAAGCAGGGGGAGAAATCTGGGACGAGACCGAGTTTCTGCAAGCAGAGATTACCTCAGAGCAGGCGATCGTCAGCCTGAAACACCTGCCAACCAAATGCGATCGCCAAGTGCAGGGACGTTTGTTAGTAGATGCTATGGGTACTGCCTCACCCATTGCGTGGCAACTCAATGGGGGTCGCGCTTTTGATAGTGTCTGCCCGACAGTAGGTGCTGTTATTGCTAAGGGGTTTGAACCAGGGGTCTGGGATAGTAATTATGGCGACGTTCTCAACAGTCACGGCGATATTTCCCGAGGGCGTCAGCTGATTTGGGAGTTGTTTCCTGGTGCCGACGAAGAACTTACCTTTTATTTATTCCATTACCATCAGGTCAACGCTGAGAATCCCGGCTCCTTATTAGAAATGTATGAAGACTTTTTCACCATTCTGCCAGAGTACCGCCGCTGCGATATGGAAAAGCTGGTGTGGAAGAAGGCGACCTTCGGTTATATCCCCGGACATTTTAGCGTTGGCAGTCGCGATCGCACAGTAGCCTTCGATCGACTCATTGCCATTGGCGATGCTGCTTCACTCCAGTCTCCCCTGATCTTCACCGGCTTTGGCTCCCTAGTGCGCAATCTTTACCGCTTAACCGATCTATTAGATACCGCCCTAAGGCACAATCTGCTCAGTGCCCAAGATTTAAATCAGATTCGCGCCTATCAAAGCAATATCTCCGTCACCTGGCTATTTTCAAAAGGCATGATGGTGCCAACGGGTTATCACCTGCCACCCCAAAGGATTAACGCCATGCTCAATACTTTCTTTGGGTTGCTAGCCAACGAACCCCCAGAAGTGGCCGACGATTTTATCAAAGACCGCTTTAGTTGGTTAACCTTCAATCGACTGGCTCTAAAAGCGGCTCGGCAAAACCCCACCCTCATCCTGTGGATTTGGGAAATGGCAGGTGCCAAAGATTTCTTGCGGTGGATCGGCAGTTACTTCAGTTTCACACTTTATACCTTAGTCAGTTGGTTACTTGGGGTTTACCCTGAGCATAGCCGAAGGGGTTGGTTCCCTGGTTTGCTCCAGCGCATACAGCCTTGGCTGGAAAAGCACTATCCAAAAGTGTGGCTGCGCTTGTTGGCTCAAAGCTACGCCCTTACCACTGGCATGGGGCGTCCAGAAAAGTTTAACAAAATCGCGGAATTCCCCATCCCTCTATAGGGTGGGGATGGATAGCGAGTCAAAGTAGTGGACTCGATGTCCACTACTTTGACAATTTACCACCAGATTGCTCTTGAATGTATTTTTTGACTACCTCTAACGGTGCGCCTCCACAGGAAACAATACATTTTGAGTCATGCCATAATTTAGCTTTGTCTCCCCAATATGTCTTCCATCATGGATTGCGATAATATCATTGTATTGAGCGAATTCGACCGAAGCAAGTAAGGGGGTGGGCAGTGCATGGCAACTAGAAGGCATACGTTTCGACTCTATCCCAGCAAAGCACAAGAAAAGAGGCTTTTCGAGGCACGTCGAATTCATTGCTATCTCTATAATGCCTGTGTTGCTCATCGTCGCTATGAATGGAGAGCAAACAAACGTAGTGTCTCGTATTTCGAGCAGCAAAACTGTTTGCCTGAGTTCAAGAAGTTTTGGGTTGAGTTTGCTTACCTAAACTCTCTGAGCTGGCAATCAACTGTTAAGCGTGTTGACTTAGCCTACAATGCCTTCTTTCAGGGAATAAGGAAGTTACCTAAATTCAAATCAATCCAGAAGTATTCGGGGTGGACTTATCCATCATTACCCGAAAAATCGGGATGGAAAGTTGATAGCAATGGCAAGCATGGAAGACTGACTCTTAGAGACTTGGGTATTACCCTCAAAATGAGAGGGCAAGCCAAGAACTGGGGACAACCTTCTACACTCACTTTGGCTAAGGACATATCTGTGAAGATAACAATATCAGTCACTAAACCCACCCCTACAGATATTATGGGTGTTTAACCGGACTTGATATTATTTAAGTGCGATCGCAAATACCACTTGCTCACCTGCTTACGGCAATCAGGATTCGCTTTAATCTTCTCAACTTCGACTTCTACATCGCACTGCTACCTTGAACCCGACTCAGAATCATGAGCTAAGCGTAATCAGAAAAATGACAAATGAACTACCTGAAGCACATACACGAACAATGTTAAGGATATACCATTGCTGAAGTACAGCTTGCCAATCTATAGGTAGAGTTTTACTTGTCCAACCTAAGATTTGATCGTACAAAGGTTCATTGAGAAAGCGAGACACCAAAAACATCCCCACAAAAAAGATCGTGATGCCCATGCTGGCAAGTCTAAACCCCAGCCAATTTGAAGATTGATAGAAGCCAAATAGCGTTGGCAGAGGAGCTAGGATTGAGGTAACCATCAGCGTCACATTAAGCGGCGATCGCCGTGCCACGCTCAGGAATCTTTGCATCACTTCAACATACTCCGTTGCAGATAATTGATTGAGTATTGGCTGAAAGATCAACAGCATGGTCAGCAATAGCCCTGTAAATAATCCAGTCGAAATCGTTGCAATACCAAGGGGAATGGGAAATAGACACATCGCTCTTTCCTCAGAAATGTCGATCTGAAATCACAAAAGCGCTACAGAGTGCTGTAAAATAAGGATTTTGGCAATGAAGGGGGGCAAAATGGAGGAATGCCGTAGCGATCACGCAATTCTTCCAGTGGCTGATCCACAACCTCCCAAAAATTCCAGCGATCGGATAAATCAATCTTGCAGGCGGCTCCCCGTTGCACTGCATGGAGAACCAGCGGGATATCAAACAATCCCTCAGAAGGATCTGCTACGGGCGTAATTTTGAGGCCCCAGTGAAACTGCAAAATGACAAACAGCAGAAATGTAAATCCATCATGACGCATAAACCCCGCCTGAAAGGCTCCCTGCTGAATTTCGTGTTCTGGGCTGGTATCGTAACCCGAAAGGATATGTCCTAAGTCATGAAATACGAGGCGTTCTGGAATGCCACCCGCTTCCCCTGGAAAGGGAAAGTGATTTTGGGTGTAGTGTTCCCAAAAGGCATAGCCCAATGTCCCTGGGGGTAACTGTCCAAGCTGATGATATTTTTGGGCGACTGCTGGATCGTCACCTCCCTTGAAGAATAGCGGCTCAACAATCTTTTTGACTCCAGCAATCCCCTCCTCATGCAACGCGGGTACCACGATTTTGCTCATCATGCGCCGCATCATGTCGAATCGAGCTAGCATTTGATGACCGCTTGCTGCCTCCTGGAGCACTCGTAATCCTTGCTCATGAACTGAGAGAGCAGTTGCCAGAGATCGCAGTGCTTTCTGCTGATGAGGAGTTGTCTCACCATCCACCATTGCCATCACGATTGCCATTTGCAGTAGCCGTTTGCGATGATGTGGATTTATGATTCCCTGAGCAATCTGAGACAGAGTAGTAGATGACTCTGCAATTTTTGGATCGCTTTGATGCAGAGCAGCGATGACCTGTAACAACTGCTGTTCACGCGGTGTGAGTGCGTCTGGATTGGCGGCAATATTGGTGAGCGATCGCAGAACTAAGGGTAATTCTGGCGGGGAAAAAATGGCAATATCCATATCACTGGCCTCAATGATTGATAGCTTTAAATTACGATTTGGTAGTGCGTTCAGACAGTGACCAAACCTGTCGAAAAACTTGACTTAAAACGTCAATCATTCGTCGGCAGAGAGCCGGGGAGCGTTTCATGCACAATACTGTCTCAGTCAAACTCGTGCAGAGCATTTTAGAGGCTGCTGCTAACTGTACTCTGAACACCGATGCTATCTTGACTGCCCTTAAGCTCGACCCAACCTGCTTAGACGATGTGGATGGGAGGATTTCCCACGAACAGTTTTGCGCCCTTTGGCAAGAGATTGCTCACCGATCTCGGATTGGATCTGGTGTCACATCACTCACCCCCGCGATTGGTTTGCAGATGGCAGAAGCAGCAAGACCAAAAACCTGGGATGTGTTGGGTTACGCAATGCACAGTAGTGCCACACTGGGAGAGGCATTTGAGCGCTTAGTGCGTTACTCTCGCCTTAGACATACGGGAGCCGAATTTACTTTTGAGGTTCAGCATGATATTGCCCGAGTTACAATGGCAATTCCCAACACTACTATTCCCCCTAGTTACGCCATGTGCGAGTGGGTGGGAGCGCACTTTTTTCTGGTTAGTCGTCAGTTAACTGGGTTGAACCTCGTGCCCCTACAAATGGGGTTTCAACACGCTAAACCAGATGACTTGTCGGCTTATAATCGCCTCTTTCGTTCTCCCTTATTCTTCGATCAGCCTGTTAACGAAATGAGACTGGATGCAAAATTAATGCAACATCCTTTGGTAAAAGCAGATCCAGGACTCTCCACTATTCTCGATCGCCATGCTGAGGAACTATTAGCTCGACTGCCACAAACTGAAAGCTTTCTCGATATTGTGCATCGACTGATGAGTCAAGGATTGCGAGGGGGAGATCCGAGTTTGACAGCGATCGCTCAACAGTTAGGCTATGCGCCCCGTACCCTACAACGGAAGCTCCAGGAAGCAGGTACGTCTTACTATACGTTGCTGGATGAGATGCGCCGAGAGCTTTCTTTCTACTATTTACGAGAAGCACACATTGCTGTGAGCGAGGTCGCTTTTTTGTTAGGCTTTTCAGAGACAAGTGCTTTTCACCGGGCGTTTCGTCGTTGGACAGGTGTTTCTCCTGGTGAGTTTCGCCGCAGGGCTTGATATTAAACACCTACAGTTCAAAGTTAGGGATAATTTCAACCTCATTCTCGGCTGCTTTTAGCCATTCCTGCATGGCCGGAAGTGCTAAAATTGCCTCAGCATAATCCCTGGACACAGAGTCTAAGGACACATCATAGGTAATGAACCGCATGACAACTGGTGCAAAGATGGCATCTGCGATCGCAAACTCACCGAACAGCATAGTGCCACTCGCGCCAAAGTTTTGACGACACTTCCGCCAAATCTCAGTAATGCGGTCAATATCTTGTTGTACCTCCAGGGTCATACCTTTGCCAGGAAGTCTGGCACGACAGTTCATCGGCATATTTTGACGCAAGCTTTGAAACCCTGAGTGCATTTCCGCACTGATAGAACGAGCGATCGCTCTCGCTGTCCTATCCTGGGGCCACCAGTGTAGAGTTGGTAATTGCTCCGCTAGATATTCGCAAATAGCAAGGGAATCCCAAACCGTTAGGGTATCGTGCAACAGTACGGGCACTTTCCCAGAGGGGGAATACTCTTTAAGTTTTGCTCTTGACTCTGGAGTATAGAGAGGCAGGCGAACTTCATCGAATTCCACACCGAATTGCTTCATCGCCAACCAGGGACGCAGCGACCAAGAAGAATAATTCTTATTACCAATTATCAAAGTTAAGTTGTTCATTTAAATTTAAATAGGTAATTGATGATTAATCTAATGTAGGTTGGGTCGAGGTAAAGATACTCAACATTTATTTGATAATAGTTGGGTATCTTTACTACAAATTAGTCGCCATAAGTTCAGTAATAACTATAAACTAGAAAGTTGCTCATACGAATAATCTCGTTGAGATGTCGAAAGCCTCAAAATATCATGACCTCATCGCTACTGCAACTTCCTGACTGGCATACCCTAGCCTCTCGCTCCCTCTCTGGTGAAATGCTGACTCGAAAAGAAGCACGAGCAGTACTAGACGCACCCGATGATATGCTTCTCGAACAGCTAGCTGCTGCCTACCGAGTACGCCGCCACTATTGGGGCAATCGAGTGCGTCTCCACTTCCTCCTGAATGCCCAAAGTGGTTTGTGTCCGGAGGATTGCCATTACTGCTCTCAGTCTAAAATTTCGACCGCAGAGATTGAGAAATATCCCCTACTGGCTCAGGATAAAATCCTGAGTGCAGCAGATCGCGCCGCACAACTCCAAGCAGGCACCTTTTGCTTGGTGATATCCGGGCGATCGCCTACAGAGTCAGTTTTCAGCAAAGTTCTAGAGGCAGTTCGAGAAATAAAAGCCAACTACAATCTGAAAATCTGTGCCTGTCTAGGGATTTTGAGCGAGGAACAAACCCATCGCTTGGCAGCAGCAGGAGTGGATCGGGTGAACCATAACCTTAATACTTCGGAGAACCACCACTCGCAAATTTGCACTACCCATACCTTCGACGATCGCGTAGCTACAGTCAAGAATGTCAAGGCCGCAGGTATTACCACTTGCTCTGGAGGTATTCTGGGTATGGGTGAGTCAGATGAGGATGTGATTGACTTGGCCTTTTCTTTACGGGAGTTGGAGGTTACCAGCGTTCCCTTGAATTTCCTCATCCCCATTCCCGGTACACCACTTGCCCAAAAGCAAGAACTAAACCCGCGTCAATGCTTGCGCATTCTCTGCCTGTTCCGCTTGGTTTTGCCATCTCAGGAAATTAGAATTGCTGGCGGACGGGAGGTGCATTTGCGATCGCTTCAACCGTTGGGACTTTATCCAGCTAATTCAATTTTTGTAGGAGATTACTTGACGACACCGGGACAAGCAGCACATCAAGATTGGCAAATGATCCGCGATGCGGGGTTCGTACTGGAAGCAGCAGATGGTTCTGTACTAGAGGAAGATTTGATCCCAAATCTGTTACATGCTGATGGGTGATAGGTAATGGGTGATAGGTAATGGGTGATAGGTGATAGGTAATGGGGAATGGGGAATGGGGAATGGGTAATGGGTGTGGTCAAAACCAGTTGGCGATGGAGAAGGCAAGGCAAGGGGAACTCTTGAGGACTCTGCCTTCTAACCAACTACTGATGACCAAACCCATAGGTGATATCATGTCCGGTTGATTAACCNNTAATTGGTAATTGGTCAGCAATTGAACGCCCATTACCCATCACCCATCACCCATCACCCATCACCCATCACCCATTACCAATTACCTAATAAATGATCTTCAACCTCAAGGTAAGGTTAACTGAGCTTGAGCATTGAAAAATTGGCGCGTCAATCCTTGAGTAACCAACAGGGTAGTTGTCAAGTTAGTAAAGGCCAGCATAAACATAATCAATATTTGGTAGGAGGCTGCATCTAGCGGGTTAATACCACTCAGCAGTTGGCCTGTAATAATGCCCGGTAGGGTTACAACTCCTACTACCATCATTTGATTAATGGTGGGAATTAGTCCGGCGCGGATGGCATCTTTGCGGTATCCAGCCACAGCTTGTTGTGCTGTTGCTCCTAAACTGAGATGGGTTTCAATTTCCAGACGGCTACTAGTAATCGTGCTGACTAGGCGTTCCCCAGCGATCGCTGCTCCGTTCATGGCATTGCCCAACACTATGCCTGCTAGGGGAATTAGGTACTGCGGTTCGTACCAGGTTTCGGGCTGAATAATCAAAACAGTGGTATAAATCAGCGTTAAGGCACTACAGAAGAAAATTGAACTGAATACTACAGGCAACAGTCGAGGAATCTTTTTGCCAATTCGATTGCGGGTGGTAATGGCAGCAATTGTAAGCATGGCTAGTACGACTGCCAAAACTGCCAAAGGATTGTTGAGGCCAAATACCACCCCCAGCAAAACACCCACCACTAGCAGTTGTACGACTGTGCGCCCGGTTGCGATCGCTAAAGGGATTTCCAAGCCTAACCTCTGCCAACTCGATAAACCAATAGCGATCGCCATCATCCCCAATCCCCAGATCAAATCGATTGGGTCAAGTTGAATCAAAGCATCCATAGGGTAAGAGGGAACTGAAACAATCTGAGAACTTTACCATTCTGAAGGAATAAAGAATCGGAATACCACGGATTCCCTTTTGCCGCTAAATTTGATTTATTTAAGTAAAATTTCAAGGTGTAAGCGAGTGAATCAGATTCCCCCTATTGACCTAACGCGACAGTACCAAACCATTGGCTCCCAAGTAAGTGCTGTCGTTCAAGATGTGTTGACCTCCGGACGATATATCGGTGGTTCCAGCGTGGCTAACTTTGAGCAACAGTTTGCGGCTTATATAGGTGTCTCTGAATGCATAGCTTGCAATTCCGGCACGGATGCTCTTTATCTGGCACTGCGAGCGTTGGAAATTGGACCAGGGGATGAGGTCATTACAACGCCTTTCACCTTCATTGCTACTTCCGAGGCGATCGCAGCTGTCGGTGCTACACCAGTTTTTGTAGACATCGACCTGGCAACTTTCAATCTTGATGTTACCCAAATCACTGCCGCCATCACCAACAAAACTAAAGCCATTCTGCCAGTTCACCTGTTTGGGCAACCCGTGGATATGAGCAGTATTATGCAGGTAGCTCAGGAACGCAGTCTGGCAGTAATTGAAGATTGCGCTCAGGCTACTGGTGCCGAATGGGCAGGACGGAAGGTTGGCAGTATCGGACATATTGGCTGTTTTAGTTTCTTTCCCACCAAGAATTTAGGTGCTTGTGGCGATGGTGGAGCCGTGACAACAAATGACAAGAACCTTGCCGCGTCGATCCGGATACTGCGAGAACATGGCATGACAGAACGCTATCGCCATGAGGCTACTGGCATCAACAGCCGCTTGGATGCCCTCCAAGCGGCTATTCTCCAAATCAAGCTGCCTTATCTGGCTCGCTGGAATGATGCCCGTCGTCAAGTTGCTGACAATTATCACCAGTTGTTGAAGTCCCTACCGGGGATAGTCCTACCCCAAGAACTCCCTGGGGGTCGTGCCGTCTGGAATCAGTACACCCTTCGTCTAACTCAAGAGTGCCATAGCAGCGATTATCGAGACAAGGTACGCAACCAACTCCAGCAGTTGGGTATTAGTTCTATGGTCTATTACCCTCTGCCATTGCACCTACAGCCAGTTTATAAAAGCTTAGGATACCAAAAAGGTCAGTTACCAATGGTTGAGCAAGCCTGTCACCAAGTCTTATCCCTGCCAATGTTCCCAGAACTTTCCTTCGAGGAGCAGCAGCAGGTAGTCTATAGCCTCAAGGATTGTTTTGTTAATTAGTTGTTGGTTGTTGGTT
>DNXU01000331.1:10535-10701 GCA_003505715.1 Cyanobacteria bacterium UBA8803
GGTTGGTGGTTGGTGGTTGGTGGCTACAAACAACACAACTTACATACTTGCCCCCCTAACCTAAGGGAAGATCTAACTGCCTCCAGATTTTGCTGGCTCATTAGCGGATTTTGCGTAACCCGTGAACAAACAACTAACAACTGACAACCAACAACAAACAACCAAC
>DNXU01000331.1:10748-21050 GCA_003505715.1 Cyanobacteria bacterium UBA8803
CAACCAACAACCAACAACTAACCTTTAAACGCGAACCCTTGTGAGACTAACGGTTTTTAATGCTTCCGCGAGGCTGCGGACAACGGCAACCATTGCTACTTCATTATCCAACTGATTGATAGCGGAACCGACACCAACACCAGCAGCACCAGCAGCAATGGCCATCGGTACGGTAACGCTGGATAAACCGGAGGCGCAAAGTACTGGCACCGCGACTGCACGAGAAATCTCATAGGCTGCGGCTAAGGTGGGTGCTGCTTTTTCAATCAACCCCAATGTCCCAGCAGAGCGAGGGGTACTGCTAGTACCGCCTTCGGTTTGGATAATGTCGGCACCTGCTTGCACCAATTCCTCAGCGAGTTGCACTTGCCGATCTAGCGTGAGAATGTGGGGAACGGTGACTGAGAGGGTGACTTGGGGAAGAAGCGATCGCGTCTCGCGGGTCAATGCTAATACTTCCTCAGCCTCGAATCGCTGCCCTATAGCATAAAAGCTATCAAAATTACCAATTTCGATCAGATCGGCACCTGCTTGGATGGCACTTATAAATTGCTTGGGTTCTACAGCAGACACGCAAATCGGCAAGTTCGTTAGCCTCCGGGCAAGGCTCACCAAATTTGGGTCAGCGGCAATATCCACGAAAGTTGCGCCACCTCGGTCAGCAGCCTTGACGACCGCTGCTACTCTGCTGGGGTCAAAGTTATTCAAGCCGCTGATGACTTTGAGAACTCGCCGCTGGTTAAATGCCTCTTCTAGTTGGGGATGCATAATCATGGTTAAATTTTCCCTTTTGCTACTTTTTATTACCTTAAAACTTTCAGGTTACATTCCTCTCTTCATAAAAAATACTTATTGTGCCAGTTGCTCGAGCGGAATGTTAATTTTGGCAAAATAGAAGATCTTTGCCTAGACTAAAAACATGCTGGAGAGCCTGTATAATAGTAGTCCTCGAACAGTCATGGATTTTTCGCCTGGAAACCTGTCTTCCTTTCACTCCGAAGTTTTACAGCAAACTCAGTTAGGCCAGCTTTGCGGTCAAGATCGGCTCTTTCAAGAGCGGTATGAAGTGATGCGGATGCTGGGCAGAGGTGGTTTTGGCGTCACATTTCTGGCAAAAGATGTCTTGTTGCCAGGTCAGCCTTTGTGCGTTATCAAGCAACTTTGCCCTAAAGTCAGCGATCCTAAAGCCTTAGCCAACGCTCGCAAACGCTTTGAAAGGGAGGCAGAAACTCTAGCGAAGCTGGGCAGCCACTCTCAAATTCCCATGCTGCTCAATTATTTTGAAGCAGATGGGGAATTTTACCTAGTTCAAGACTACGTGCGTGGTGTGACCTTGGCCAGACTGGTGAGGCGCTATGGTTGTTTATCGGAAACAGCAGTCAAACAATTTCTGCACGAAATGCTCCCCTTATTGGAGTATATCCACAAGCATCAGGTGATCCATCGAGATATCAAGCCTCAAAATATTATTCGCTGCCAGGATGACGGTAGGTTGGTACTGATTGACTTTGGGGCAGTCAAAGAACAGATTGCTCAGGCGGCTGATAGCACGATGAAAACGCCTTCAACTCATTTTATTGGCACTGTAGGCTTTGCACCACCAGAACAATTTACCCTCCGCCCGGTGTTTGCTAGCGATATTTATGCCCTAGGCATTACTAGTCTGTATCTATTAACTGGGAAGGCACCTCTAGACTTTGATAGCGATCCCAAAACTGGAGAACTTTACTGGGCAGATAGCGTAAGATTGAGCGACCCTTTTAGTAAGATATTGCGCAAAATGACAGCAGTAGCTCTCCCCAACCGCTATCAATCGGCTCGACAGATCCTACAAGACCTTGATGATAAATTGCCCGAGGATAATCTAGCTAAGTGTCTAGCTATTGTACACCAACATAATCACGATAAGGGGAAGACTCAAGCAGGTAACGTGACTAATGACTATTACTCTCCAGCGGCCAAAGCTGCCATTGCAATTCGGGAATGGCGGCAACGTAGAGATCAAAAACAAGGCGCAGATCAACGTCGCACCCATCAACACCTAACTAGTGAGTGATAACAAATATACGCTATCAACTTAAGCTAGGACAGTCTGCTCATTGTTCATGGTTCATTGTTCATTGCTTGACCCTATGAACCATGAACCATTAGTTAAAAAAGTAATAAATGACTTTCTAAGCTTCCTCGATCGAAATTATCTCTGCTCCTTTTCTAAAGCTGATCGCAACTTCTCCAGTCCCAACCGAATTCTAGTCTTGACAGTGCCTAGAGATTTACCCGTGTGAGCGGCAATTTCTACATGGGTCAGTCCTTTATAATAAGCCAACTCCACAACTTGCCGCTGTTCTGGGGGTAGCAGCTCTAGAGCTGCTAAAACTTGGACGCGACGCTCTGTTATGAGCAAGTCTTCCTCTGGATTGGATAGTAGCGAGGGTTGCATGAGCGCAGCATCCACCGAAGCCGTTGCCGATCGAGCAAGGCGTTGTAAGACACGCAACCGATCGAGTGCCCGACTGCGAGCGATCGCAAACAACCAGGCATCAACTCGCCCTCTTGAAGGTTTATAGCTTTTTGCGGTTCGCCACACCTGGCTGAAAACATCCAAAACTACTTCCTCAGCTTCTTCCACAGACCCTAAGATTTTGAAGGAGAGAGCGTGTAATACCCTAGCATAGCGATCGTACAGTTCAGATAAGGCGGTTTTATCTTGCTCGGAAATGCGTTCCAACAGTAGAATCTCGTTGAGGGATTGCTGGGTCGTCATTAAATTAACGACATCCTTTACTCGGTTGAGTGGGGACTGATATTTAGGCTGGAATCAGCCTCTACAGTATAGGCTACCCCATAGATTGCCGTTGATTTGTTTAAACTATAATTTCATCATCTAGGGATGTACGTAAAAAGATCAGACATCCTCCATAGGTTTCTGGCTGATGAGCAGAACCGGGAACCGAGCGGATGCACTCACCCCTACCATAGAGTTCCCCATCAATTACTAAATCTCCCTCCAGCACCACCACCTCCTCGTTTGCAGCATGACGGTGGTTCGGAAATTGCACGCCAGCTTCAGCACGAATAAAGCAGGCAATCTCGCGTTTGCTCACATCCAGATCAAGCTTGCCAACCATCACTCCTGGAATTAAATAAGGCTCCCAAGACACCTCAGCCACTCGTGCTTTCAAAGCCTGGACTGATTGCGCTATGCTAGTAGAAACAACAGGCGTCGTATCAGTAACACAAGTAAGAGTAGCAATTCTTTCAAATAGACGCTCCTTGAGATCCCCAGCCATTGGCACCAGTGGAGCGCTGTAGGGTAGGGTAGCGACAGCTGCCTGAAACTCTTTTAACTCCATCTCCCATTCAGGAAACTCAGCAATAGTTTCCTCGACACTACGGCAAGCCAGCTCATCAAGAACATCAAGCGCATAAAGGGCTGCCAATTCAGAGAAGTCTGTTTGGTTCATCACATTTTAGGGAGAGGGTCGAGGGAAAGGAGAAGAATTATCTTTATCGGCTGTGTTATAGCTCTATCCTAGTGCAACCAAGCCCAAATGACCCCTCCTCTATCCGGATGGCCCGTTAAACATACTCGAATAAAGAAATGGTAGATGCACCCTGATTACTTCCTCAGCTCTTACAGGCTGAGGGTTTTTTACTTTGATACCTGCTTGCTGCAACTGAAAACTTCTTCAGAGTGCCCCTCTAGAAACTCTCTTACCCGTTCCAGGTAAACTTCGGGAGCCTCCAGCATTGGGAAGTGTCCTGTACCAGGAATTTCTAAATATTTGACTTTTTCACTGAGTTGTGCTGCATTGCGTCCCAACTCTGGGGGAATAATCTTATCGTATTCTCCAGAAACTAATAGAGTTGGCACCGTTAGCCTAGCAAACTCTTGAGGCATCACCTCAGCCGCATACTTACTCACCACGGTTACCATCGTGCCCAAAGCCGTGTTATAATCTGCTTGCAGGAAATCCTCTAGAAAAGCCCGACTCACCACCCCAGGTAGCGGACGGTGTAAAAATCTGGCCATAAATAACGGAGCTGCGAAAGGAATCAGTACTAACCAGCGCGGACGGAACTGAACCACGTAGCGGCCAAATTTATGAAAAGCAGCGAAGGCTTTTTCGTCGTATTCAAAAACACCGCTACAGGTCAAAATTGCCCGTTCTACTCGTTCTGAATAGCGGTTGAGAAATAGAGTTGCCGCCGATGCTCCCATTGAGTGGGCTTTAATGTAGACTCGATCGAGTTTGAGGGTATCTAACAACACGGCCAAGTCTTCGGCATAGTCCTCCATTTCATAAAGGAGTTCAAGCGGTTGTTGGGGTAAGCGCGATCGACCAAACCCTCGCAGATCGTAAAGCAAGCAGTCAAAAGTATCAGATAGAGCATGAGCAGTACTCTCCCAGTAGCGAGCCGAACCGGCCCAGCCGTGGATAAAAACTATCACTGGCTTTTCTATATCAGGTTCCGGTTTGCGTATCCATTCGTAGTAATGCTCAACACCGCGAACGTTAATCAGAGGCATCCTGGCAAATTTTCTGGTTAAATGAGACACCATGAGCTGTCGCTCACAACTCGCGGGCTGGAAATCCCTATCCCTAAGTCTATACTAGGTTTCTTCTTCTGTAACCCACCGAACCTTGGAAATTCGTAGCGAAACTTTGCGTACCTTTGCGCTCCCCTTGGCATCCTTTGCGTTTAAACTTAAACCTGTTGAGTAACGATCGCTCCGGTACAGATTTAATAAATTCTGTACTAAGTAATTTTCCCCAAGATTAATCCCCGTTTGATTTTCCTTTTCAGATTAGAGGTTTAGTAATGGAAAACCGCGATTACACCTTAATCATTGATAAAAGCGGCAGCATGTCAACGCCCGATCGCCCCGGTGGCCCAAGTCGCTGGGAGACTGCCCAAGAGTCTACCTTAGCTCTAGCGAGAAAATGCGAACAGTTTGACTCCGATGGCATTACGGTTTACCTGTTTTCCAGCCGCTTCAGACGCTACAACAACGTAACATCCGATAAAGTTGTCCAAATTTTTCAAGAGAATGACCCGGTGGGTCGCACCGACCTTGCCAGCGTTCTCAAAGATGCTACAGATAACTATTTTCAGCGTAAAGCCGCAGGACAGGCTAAGTCAGAGGGGGAAACAATTTTAATCATTACTGACGGGGAACCCGATGACCGCAAAGCCGTGATGCGCGTGATTATTGAAGCATCGCGGCAGTTGGATCGGGATGAGGAACTGGCAATTTCCCTCATTCAAGTAGGCGGCGATCCGGGAGCAACTCGGTTTCTGAAAGCCTTAGATGATGAATTGCAAAGCGCTGGCGCTAAATTTGATATCGTTGACACCATCACGCTAGATGACATGGCGGATATGACACTGGCAGAAGTGCTACTCAATGCGATCCAGGATTAACAGGAGGCTGTTACCGTGCAAGACCGTGATTATACGCTGATCATCGACAAAAGTGGCAGTATGTCAACTCCAGACCAAGCTGGTGGGAAGAATCGTTGGGAGACTGCTGAAGAATCTACCTTGGCTTTGGCGAGAAAATGCGAACAGTTTGACCCGGATGGCATTACGGTTTATTTGTTTTCGAGTCGCTTCAAACGCTACAGTAACGTAACCTCTAGCCGAGTTGCCCAAATCTTCCAAGAAAACGAGCCAGCAGGTAGCACTAACTTGGCGGGCGTCCTGAAAGATGCCACTGACCAGTATTTCCAGCGTAAAGCCTCGGGGCAAACCAAGGCCAATGGTGAGACTATTTTAGTGATAACCGATGGGGAACCCGACGATCGCAAAGGGGTGATGCGAGCAATTATTGAGGCATCGCGGCAGATGGAACGGGATGAAGAGCTAGGGATTTCTCTCATTCAAGTGGGTAGCGATCCTACAGCTACTCGATTTCTGAGAGCGCTAGACGATGAACTCCAAGGCGCTGGCGCTAAGTTTGATATTGTGGACACGATTACCCTAGATGACATGGCGGATATGACCCTATCGGAAGTGCTGCTCAACGCCGTCAGCGATTAGGGTCGCGGCTTTAATAATGTCATAAAAATTAATCATCGGTGAGGCTCCAAATTCCGCCTGTTTTTTAGATAGCTGCTTCTTAGACTTAGACCCCTACATTTAGGGGTTGTTTCCAGAGTCATCACCACATCTGCCATTAGCAATAAAAAAATTGGGGGTTGGCCAACCTCAATCAGGCAATCAGGTATTCTACTACTAACCCTGGCAATTGTCCTGTTCGGAAAATTCATCTCCCCATTTTCAGCACAACGATTTAGCATATAGGGGTGACTCAACTGTACTATCCCTTACGTTCCCTAAGGGAGGGTCACTGGTTCAAGCTCATATGCGGAGCCAGCTTTCAACACCTCCCTGCTGTTCGTACCCTCACCTTGGCTTACACTCTTGCCGGAGCCGATTGTATTGATGTGGCAGCTGACCCTGCAGTGATAGGGGCAGCTCAAGAGGGTTTAAAAGTTGCCGCCGATCTAGAGGGTGCGGCTCGATCGCGAGGGTTTAGCTCGAGTCGCCGTCCCTGGTTGATGGTAAGCTTAAATGATGCGGAAGATCCGCATTTTCGCAAAGCCGAATTTGATCCGGATTTGTGTCCGGCAGACTGCCCTCGTCCTTGCGAAAAGATTTGTCCCGCTCAAGCGATTGAGTTCCACAAGACCAGTGAAAAACAGCAAGGGCAACCATGGAAACAAGAGGGACAAGGGAAAAATTTATCAATTCCCTATTCCCCATCCACTGATGCTTTCTCTGGTGTGATCGACCAACGCTGCTACGGCTGTGGACGCTGTCTGCCAGTTTGCCCGAGTCAACTCATTTATACTCGCTCTTATGTATCAGCACCAACAGCAGTTGCCGAACTGGTTATGTCAGCAGGCGTTGATGCCTTGGAAATCCACACCAGAGTTGGCCATTGGACAGATTTTCAAAGACTTTGGCAAGCGATCGCGCCCTGGGCAGATCAACTTAAGCTACTAGCAATTAGTTGTCCCGATGGTGAAGGTCTACTGGAGTACCTGTGGGCTATCTATAACCTGATAGCACCCCTCCCCTGTACCCTGATCTGGCAGACAGATGGCCGTCCTATGAGTGGCGACATTGGAATTGGCGCAACTCGTGCTGCTGTCAAACTTGCCCAGAAAGTACTAGCTGAGGAGTTACCTGGCTATGTCCAGCTCGCTGGTGGTACTAACCAGTACACTGTCAGCAAGCTGAGAACCATTGGCTTACTGAAGAACCAGATAGAGAATAGGGCATGGAGGGTAGGGACTTCCGCAAACAGCGAGATGCTAGATCAAAAAGGCACGGCCAAGATTCCCGCGTCCTCTATTCCTAGCTCCCTACCCTATGTCAGTGGTATTGCTTATGGCAGCTACGCCCGCACTCTACTGTCACCGATTTTAGACCAATTAGAAAAACTTAATGAGGAAAACATTCATGCCAATCTGGCATCGACTTCAAGTTCGTCCTTGGGACACTTAGAAGAGTTTCCTGATTTGCTCTGGCAGGCTGTGGCAAGCGCTCATTCCTTGGTTTCCCAGCTGAAGTCAGCCCCAGTCAACCCCAAATTTCCCCAACCCCTATTCAATTGAGCCAAACCATTTAGGAAAAATAGATTTTCACACTAGGCACCATGGGCAATAGCCCATAACTCCCATGATAAAAAAATTTCTCTGTATTCCCCTCTCGCCCTATTTTTCCTATAGCCCACCAATATAGCCCACCAATAAGAGCAGCGATCGCTGTCTTTGATACTAGCCTATGGTGAATTCCGACGGTATCAACTCCCTTGCTCAGCAACTGTCATCTAACCAACCATCGCCAATCGTGGACGAAAAGATTACTTTAAACAGGATGCAGGTGGCAGACGATCTCCAGAAATTATTGGATATCCTGCCAGAAGAAATTCGCTTATCAATAGAGCAACACCCACAGCGAGACAGTTTGATTGAGGTTGTGATGGACATTGGCCGTTTGCCGGAGGTACGCTTTCCCCAAGGAGCAGAGTACCTTTCCCAAACGCCGATAACCATTGAACAGCTCAGCTATTGTATCCAGCGAGTGGGTCATTTTAGCGGTGACAACCGGGCGGGAATTGAACGCACCTTGCATCGCATTAGCGCCATTCGCAACCGACCCGGTGACATTATTGGCTTAACCTGCCGCGTCGGTCGAGCCGTCTTTGGTACCATCGGCATGATTCATGATCTGGTGGAAACCGGGCAGTCTCTTTTGATGCTGGGTCGTCCCGGTGTGGGCAAAACCACAGCTTTGCGGGAAATCGCCAGAGTCTTGGCGGACGATCTGCGCAAGCGGGTGGTGATTATTGACACCTCCAATGAAATTGCTGGAGATGGTGACATTCCCCACCCGGCGATTGGTCGAGCCAGACGGATGCAAGTGGCTCGCCCAGAACTTCAACATCAGGTGATGATTGAGGCAGTGGAAAACCACATGCCAGAGGTCATTATTATAGATGAAATTGGTACGGAACTCGAAGCCCTAGCGGCCCGAACGATTGCCGAACGGGGCGTGCAATTAGTCGGAACCGCTCACGGCAACCGGATTGAAAACCTGATAAAAAACCCCACCCTCTCCGATTTAGTGGGTGGTATCCAGGCCGTGACTCTCGGGGATGATGAAGCTAGGCGTCGGGGATCTCAGAAGACCGTTTTAGAGCGCAAAGCTCCCCCAACCTTTGAAATGGCGGTAGAAATGTTAGAGCGGCAACGCTGGGTAGTGCATGAAAGCGTCTCTGAAACAGTTGATACTCTCCTGCGAGGAGGTCAGCCGAATCCGCAAGTCAGAACGGTGGATGAAACTGGTAAAGTAACGATTGTTCGGGAATTCCCCGACGCACCCGTTATTCTATCACCAAACAGAAGCGTCCTATCACCTGTGGTAACCAGACCAACAGGTTGGCGGGCGTCTGGACAGATGAAACCCCTCTCTCATTCATCTGTTGAAGGATATGAGGAAAATAAGGACTTTGAGCAGTTGCTCAATGAATCCTGGCATCAACCAGAAGCCTTTGATAAGGCAGTTCGGATGCCAGGACCCAATGGCGAAGATTTGCCCCTCTATATTTATCCTTACGGGGTGAGCCGCCATCAAATAGAGCAGGTGATCCAGGTGCTAAACTTACCCGTGATCTTGACAAAAGACATGGATAGTGCAGATGCAGTGTTGGGCTTGCGAGCGCATGTTAAAAATCACTCTAAGCTGCGGTCTATCGCCAAAGCTCGTCAGATACCGATTCATGTAGTTAAAGCCAGTACTATCCCCCAGATTACCCGTGTCCTGCGGCGGATGCTGGATATGGACGACCCCGGAACGCTGGATACTATTGAGCTGAGGTTATTTACTCAAAGCGGTAGCGAAGACGAAATTGAGGCGCTAGAAGAAGCTCGTTTAGCAGTTGAGCAAATCGTGATTCCCAAAGGGCAACCAGTGGAATTACTGCCGCGATCGCCGAAAGTACGGAAGATGCAACACGAGCTAGTCGAGCACTATCGCCTCAAATCTGATAGTTTTGGGGATGAACCCAATCGCCGCCTGCGGATTTATCCAGCTTGACGAAACTGGGTGTGGCAAGAGTGTAGTAACTCGCGAGACTCTTGCTTCACCCGGCCTTCCATAGCAGCAAGCTGCAATGTCATAAACGCTTTAAAGTCTTCCCGATCGTACTGCTTGGCAAGAAGCTGACGCAGTTGGTTTTCGGCATTTATCGTTAAATAACCCGTCATCTGGGCTTCTTGGGCAATTTTACGGATTAAAGTCATCACGTATCTCCAGATTTGATTGCTACATAAAGGCAGCAAGATAATTAGGTAGTAGGCACAAACAACCTCTCTTGGATAACCGTTGGGGTAACCAAGGTAGGTGCCTTTATGCCTTGTGCTAAGAATTTGCGAGCAATTGTGAAAACTAGCTCAACAAATAGGGACTAATTCAAGCCCCTCCTTGGCCAAATGGCCACATATCACCATAAATGCTTTACCTAGACCAACCTTATGCATGAACACAGGGAACTAACTATCAGAACTCTTATAAAGTCCACCTCGGTTGGGTTGACGGGACTACAAAATCCCTGATTCTACGGACAAGTGTTCCTGGAAAATGCTGATTAAGTGGTGGTTCTAGATGATTATAAAGATAATATAAAGTAATTTGGTAATAGATTATAAGTATTTGTGATGATTCTTTACATTTATACATGTATTCGCTCATTGAATAGGGGATGAGGGAGTGAGGGATGAG
Organism: Cyanobacteria bacterium UBA8803; assembly: GCA_003505715.1. Taxonomy (GTDB): domain Bacteria; phylum Cyanobacteriota; class Cyanobacteriia; order Cyanobacteriales; family Coleofasciculaceae; genus UBA8803. The sequence goes on from DNXU01000331.1 coordinate 21,045, forward strand.
GGATGA
>DNXU01000331.1:21084-25385 GCA_003505715.1 Cyanobacteria bacterium UBA8803
GGGATGAGGGATGAGGGAGAGAATAAAAATTCTTCTTCCTCCCTCTTACCTTTTCAGATTTTTCAAAAATAGCTTGACAGGAGAGCGCTAATAGCTGCTACCATAAACAAGGTGAAAGCCAATGGGGTGTAGCCAAGTGGTAAGGCANNGAGTCGCCAAGTTGGTTAAGGCAGCGGATTTTGATTCCGCCATTCCTAGGTTCGAATCCTAGCACCCCAGTAAAAATGCCTGACGGATCGAGTTTAGGCTGCAAAAATAAGCCCCCTGTAAGTGGGCTTTGTTGTTTAAATTTGCTGAGAATGGGGAATTGGTCTAACCTTTCTGGTTATCCCATTCCCCATTACCCATTTTCAAAAACTATAACGGCAGCATTCCCGATATTGGCTTAGCAGGGTCTGACAGCGGATCTGGCCCACCCTGACCCACTTCAAATTGATTCATCATGTCGTGGTCTTCGTGAACGATGTTGTGGCAGTGCATCATGTATTTACCACTGTTGGGGCCAAACCGAGTAATTACTCGTACAGTCTCCCCTTCACCGAGGAAGAAGACATCCTTCCAACCCCGCTCGTAGGGCAGAGGGGGTCTGCCGTTGCGATCCAGAAGCTGCAAATCGACCAGATGAATATGTACGGGATGCACCCAGCTACCTCCCGTGTTGACCAGATTCCAAATCTCGACCTCGTTAAAGCCGGGATTGGCATCAATTCGGTTTTTGTCCCAGGTTTTGTTATTAATCTTCCACTGTCCGCCGTTGCGATCGAACCTGAACGTTCGGGTTCGGACTGCTGAAGAAACGGGTATGGGTTGAACTGGGCGCAGTACGCTGGGGATAGAGCTATCATCACTCTCTTGACGCACGACATCAAAACACATGATTTGGTTCGTGCGCGTGTCGCGGTCTACATTACTAAAGGAGATGGGATTCTGGAGAACGACGCGGGTGCCAATAGGGTATTTGGAAAAATCGATGATGAACCCGTAGCGCTCTGCTATGCCAATACGCAAATTTTTAGTCTTCACGGGGGCGCTAATCAATCCAGCATCTGTGCCAATTACAATCAAGTCATCCCCTGTACTAAGTCTTAAGTTGGCAGTGCGTGAAGCTCCTGCATTTAAGACCCGAAAACGGTACTTGCGGTTAGCTACCTCCATCCGAGGCCACGGCACGCCATTGACAAGCATCACATCGCCGTAAACACCTTTTTGACCGAGGTCATCAAAGATCAGCGAGCCATCCTTGGCAAATTTCTTATCCTGAATAATTAGCGGTATTTCATAGTCCCCTTTGGGTAGAGGGAGATCTCGTTCAAACTCATCTTCAACAATGTACATGCCTGCCAGACCCATGTAGACGTGGCGGGAGGTTTTGTGGACGGCATGGTCGTGATACCAGAGTGTAGAGGCACGGTTGTTGGGATAGAAGTAATCTTTGTAATAATCTGGACGGATTAAGTCCTCAGCATAGCCATCGTACTGGGGCAGCGATGCCATACCGTGTAAATGGATGGACATTGCTTCGTCTAACTTATTAATAAACCGGACAACCGAAAGTCGGCCTCGAGGTTGTTTGATGGTAGGGCCGGGAGTTATACCGTTATACCCCCAGATCTCCGTACTGAGTCCGGGTAGAATCTCAACCCGAGCCTTCTGCATCGTAATTTCATAGTAATCTGTTGTTTCATCACTACGCACAGGCTTGAGAACGGGCGGCGTGCGAAAAGGCAGTTGAAACGGCTGGATTTGAGGACTAAATTGTGCCCAAGCAGGGCTTTGGTAGCCCAAAGGCAGCAGCAGCGAGCCACTCCCGATCAATCCCAGTTTGATTGCTTCTCGTCTGCTAAGTTTCATAGGGTTGTTTTCCTGTAAATTATGTACAACTTCTGTAACAATTAGAAGCTTGTTGAATGCCAATAGCCGGATGCAAAGATGCCAAGATTTCTAGTTCCCCAATCGCGCCGAGAGCTTGAAACCAATTAAGCCTCCTAAATCCTGACTGAGGAAAGAATAAGGGATAAAGAATGTTTCTTACTCATCATCCCTCATCCTTCATCCCTCATCCTTCCCATGAGAACTCCTTGCACCCATCCAAATGGCGTAATTCTCAATATAGTCACTTAATGTTGTCTTTATTACCAATTTTCTCTCTCGCTCAAATCATACCCGTACCGACATCTCCCCCAACACCAACTCCAGTTCAAGAACAGGTGGTGCAACCTCAAGAGGTACGTCCTTTGCCAGGGCAACTCGATCGCGTGCCAGTGTTTAACAGCAATAGTCCTGAAGTTATCCAAACCCCAGGAATCTTGCTCTCTACCTTTCCAGGTCTGGGAACAGCGTTTCCAGGCGCTCACTTAAATTTAGCTCTTGTAGGACGCTTCGATTTATTCGCCCATCATATTGCCAGAGCCAGCACCTCAGAAGAGTGGCGACCGATGTACCTAGGAGTAATTGTCTATAATCCGGGCACCCAACCAGTGGTACTTGATATCTTGCAGGCGGTGAGTTATCTCACCAACCCCGATGCACCGTTTATCGAGTTGCCGCCCTACACTGATAATTCTTTAGGTACAGTCTACTCCGGGCCAGGTTCGCGGGTAATGACTGACATATTGCGAGGGGTTCATCAATCGACGTTTCCGTCTCAGATATTTATTCCACCCCGGCAAAGCCAGATGCTGTTGAATTTACCGATCGCCTTGGGAAATTGTCGGTCTACGCTGATGCGCCTGCGGAGTAGTGCGCCTGTGTATATAGCGAGTTTAGCAATGCAGGCTCCTCTCAATCCCAACTTTAAAGAGGAAGACAAGAAACCAGACGATCCTCTGTTGCCTCCCCCTCTCCCCTATCGGCCCCCGACACTGGCAGAATGGCAGCAGCTACTGATTTTTAGTAATTTGGCAGGGCCTCGCGATCGCATTCCCACACCTCCCTGGCAAACTAATGGCGAGATTGTTTACAGTCGCGTTGCAGGTGTATCTCTCGGTTCCCAATGGCGTAGTGAGGTAGTAGATAGTCCAGGCCAACGATATCTCAGTATTCCTCAACCGGGTAAAGCCTTTTCTTACCCTCTAAGTACCGTCCCCGTTGTTACCTTAGGGACGGGTCAGGTTCAAAGTGCGCCGATGTTAGTACGTTACCCGGATACAGCCTATGGGGGTCACGGTAACTATGGGGTTCACTATCACCTCATATTACCCCTAGTCAATAATACGAGTGAGTTTCAGTCCGTAACGCTGGCGATCCAGACCCCGCTGAAACAAGACAATCGCACCGATGGACTGCGTTTTATTGAACCCCCAGATCGGCAAGTCTTCTTCCGAGGCACCGTACAAATCCGCTACAACGATGATCGAGGGATTCCCCGTACTCATTTGGTTCACCTAGTACAGCGGCGCGGTCAACAGGGAGAACCTTTAATTAGATTAAATATGCCACCAGGCGATCGCCGCTTGGTGGAGGTAGACTTCCTCTATCCTCCAGATGCCACGCCGCCTCAGGTTTTAACGGTGAGAACCTTAAAATAGGGACAGAAGAGGGAAAGGGGAAGAGTGCGTAGGGTGCGTTATGCTGCGCTAACGCACCACTTTTTCACTGATTTATATTGAAAGCTTACAGTTGTCAATTAAAAATGCTTATATAAGTTTTAATTTTTATGCCTGGATTGTAAATCAAGCACGATAATCTGTCAATTGGGGAGTTATCAAATAATGGTTAAACTTATGAAAAAGTGCGTTATAGCGAATCAATTTATCCACTTTCTCAAGTGTCACTTAACTTGACAAGAGCTAAGTACAGTTGCATAACAACTGTAGCCATAGCTTCGCCAAGATTTTCTGTGCAATTTAAGAAACTGTCATTATCCCTACTCAGCTTGGAAAATTACCAGGAATATCATAAGAGCAATTTACTGAACTCATTTTAGATAAGGGAGAGATACTATGGAATCACCCTATGGCAAGGAAATACATAGTAGCGCTTGGGTTTTCCAAGTCTGGGCTTCTTTTATGATTTCTATTTCCGCCACCGCAATCGGGATTATTTACCTGCCCGTAGACAATTGGACTAAAGGGTTTATGGGAATGGGTTTAGCCTTCTCTGTGGGATCTACAATCAGCCTAGCGAAAACCACCAGAGATATCCACGAATCCAAACGAATAACAGCTAGAGTAGATGAAGCAAGAGTAGAGAAGCTTCTGAGCGAACACCACCCATTAAAATGAAACAGGACTTACGCATTTTCCTCCACCCCCCCTATTGCAGGGTGGATTTATTGTAGATAGAGAAATTTGGGGAGCTGG
>DNXU01000157.1:0-2257 GCA_003505715.1 Cyanobacteria bacterium UBA8803
GATGCGGTCGCCAGGTACTGGCCGTCCGGGCTGAAACTCACGCTCAATACTGGGACGCTATGCTGGAAGCGATGGCGTTCGCGAATGCGATAGATAATTTGCTGGAGGGCAAAAACGGGACTCAAGGCGGGATAGTCTTTGAGGGGAGTATCCGCCTTGATCAGTTTTTGCAATTCTTGCCCCGTCTTGATTGCCGATACTAGAGTCTCAATTTCCCCTACCCCAGACTGGGAACCCACCGATTCAAACTCTCGCAGCACGTTACTGCCTGTCTTCTCTAATTTGGTGCCTTCCCGCGCTAATTCCCTGGCTTTCTCAGCTTCCTGACGCTTATTTTCGGTGTCCACAAGCTGATCCCTAGCTCTTTGTTGCTCCTGTCGGGCAGTTTGGGTATCTTGTTGGGCTTTCCTAGACTCAGCTTCCGCTTTCTTTTGCTGTTCGCTGGCTCGTTGCTGTTCCTCTCGAGCAACTGCTTCTTGCTCTCGCGCTTGCCGCTCAACTTGCTGCGCAATTTTGGCTTGCTTCTGTGCTGCTATAGCTTGTTGATTGGCAGCTTGAGTTTTCTGCTGGGCTGTAGCTAATTGTTTTTTGGCAGTATCAATACTTTCCTTGGCGATAGCAAGTTTATTTTTGTTTTCCTGTTCCAGCTTGGCTCGTTCTGTCTTCGCCGTCTCTAGCTCTTCCGTAGCAGCCTGACGCTTTTGCTCGGCTTCAGTCAGATTTTGGGCCGCTTTCTCGTTCTCTCCTTGCAGTTGCTGCTGCTTAGCGAAAGCAGTCAGAGCAAATAATACCGTCACAACCAATACAGCCACACCGGAACGAATCGTCCACTTGGCTTTTTTTTGTGCCCCACTTAAAATCTGATTAGCCTGTTGTTGAATCTCTAGCGCCTGCTGTATCTCTCGCTGACTCAAATCCTGGCTAGCGCTTAAAAACCGATAATCCTCATTACCCAAGCTCTTATCATCTGCCCAAGCTAAGGCATCCCGCAACGCCTGCCCCCGCAATAACCAGGATTCATCCTGACCCCCCGAAGCTACCCAAGCTACCAAGACGGCTCCATAAGGTCGCAAGTGAGCCAGCACCCGACTCACCCAATCAGCATTGAACACTTCTCCATAAATACGATTATAAACCTGAAGCACAGGCCCAGCACGGCTGTGTCCCACTCCCTGTTTCACCACCAACCCCGACAGCCGCAACTCCATCTCTTCCGGCAGATCCTCGGCTGCTACTTCCCCCTGCTGTAAAATTTGCTGGTAAAGTCCCAACAACCGCCCCGCTTGGCGTTCATTCCGCAAAATGCGATCGCGTATCGTCTTGAGATGTTCTTGTTCATCCTGGGATTCCCAATTCTCAATCACCTGGGTACGCACCAAATTGCTCACCCAAGCAACTTCCTCACCCTCCGGAATGGGACTACCAGACGCCACCAACTGACAAACCCGTTGAGTGAGAAACGGCTGCCCCCCCGTCCAATCCAGCACCGTTGCCATCACCCGTTCTAAGTTGCTGGTTTTAGCAGCTAATCCTCTAGCTAACGGTGCCACTTCCTCCAGCTTAAAGCCACACAGCTCAATCTTCTCACCAATATTAAAGGGCGTGCGACTTTTATCTCGAATCAAATCCCCAGGTGTTGCCACCCCCAACAGGGCAAAACTCAAGCGCTGATACTCTGGGCGATCAACCCGTTGGTTATAACAGAATCGGATAAAAGCAAAAAAGTCATCAATCGGGAAATTGAGACCGATCACACTATCAATCTCATCCACAAAAATCGCGATCTGCCCCGGCACCTGCACCAGTAACACCGATTCAATAAACTCACCCAAACGCTGCACCGGGGTTAAAAAATCGTGTTCCCGCAGCCAATTACGCAGATTAAAATTATCCCCCAGAGGAAAGCTTTTGACCAGGTTCCGAATCACCCCGGCATACCACTTATGCGGGGTTACTTCCTGAGAACCAATCGCCGTAATATCAATAGCAGCACAATTAATCCCTGCCCCTTGCAACCGCTGCATCATTTGCACCCGCAAACTCGACTTCCCCATCTGCCGCGAGTTCAGGACATAACAAAACTTCCCCGCCATCAACCCCTCATACAAATCCCGATCAGCCTGCCGCACCACATAAGTTGGCGCATCTGCGGGTAGACTGCCACCAACTTGAAAGTCGCATGTTCCATCAGACTGTAGGCTCATGGGACAGGGAAGATTTATATCAGTCCTATTTTAAAGGATGAGGGATGAGGGAT
>DNXU01000157.1:2333-4985 GCA_003505715.1 Cyanobacteria bacterium UBA8803
AGCATTTTTATTTGAGAGGTAAAGATCTTATACATAAGTAAGAATGCTATAGCATTTTATTTGATAGGTGATCAAGGTTAGGTCTCGCGCCTCGACCCAACCGACAATTTCTCATTGCCTATCTTCTAATTTACTCGTAGGCGATCGCGGAAATATAACTTATATAGATCGCAACGAGGGGTGACATCATTTCCTTGGAGGTTCACTAATCCCATACCGTGTAACTTGAAGGCTAGCATTGATTCTAAACGGACTGGGGCGGTGGTCATTACGGCTTGTCTGATGGGGGCTAATAATTCTGGGGGCTGCTGTAAATTCCATAGGTGTTGCCGCAAATGATCACCATAAGGCCCTGACTCTGTAGGAGCTTGCTGCAATAATGTGGTTAAGGTCATATCCTTTTGGGCAATATAGTACAGAGCCACCCGCACTAAATAAGGATGTCCGCCAACCATCTGCACAATTGACTCGATCTCAGGCTTACCCCAAGCTAGTCCGTGCCTTCTGGCTAAATCCATTACCTGTTCTGGGCTAAACTCTGGCAACTCAATGGGCAGTCCCACGTTAAAGGGTGATGAATTCGTATCCATCACCACATAAGCTTCTGTAGAATGTACCATCACTAGCCGCAGTTTTGCCCAGGTAGTGTTAATTTTGGCCTGCTCGTTCCAAGCTCTTAACAGGGTGAGAAACTCTTTAGCTACCTCGTTATAAGGAAAAACCCGGTCTACTTCATCTAACCCCAAAACTAACGGAGTATTCAGATCTGCTAGCAAGCAGTTCTCAAAATAATCATTGCAATTATCCTTAGGCCCAAATAGTTCATCATCCCACCATTCATTCACCTTTTTGGGAGATATCCCCAACTGACGGCTTACCAGCGCACAAAACCGCCGCAAAAACTGATTCAAATCCCTAAAAACGCTCTCGTCAGTTTGTTGAAAACTCAACGACACCGAGCGACAACCTTGTTGTTCCGCATGATGGCGAATTCTGGCTAATAGGGAAGTTTTCCCCATCTGCCGAGGTGCTTTAATTCTAATTAAAGCTGCTCGCTTTTCAATGGTTTGGTAACAGCGAGACTCTAACGGTTCCCGCTGCACGTAAAATTGAGAAGCTAACTCCATTTGCCCCCCCGGCAGCTCCGGTTCAGCCACAGGCAAGGGGGGAGATGCTAGGGTTTCCACCAGAGGCGCAGCCTTGACTTCAGCTGCTGCTGGCACTGGTGCCTCAGCCGGTGCCTCACCCGTAGATAATAAACTCAAAACCTCCTGCAAAATCACCCCCGTATCAGCAGGAGACTGCCATTCCCGTTGCTGAATCCGCTGGAGGTAACCCCGCAGGTCATAATTTAAGGGAGATGCGAGGGGAAAATTGACCCGAATCGGCAGGATTGCAGGTTTTGCTTCGGGACGGCGATCGCGCAATTCCCTCGCCCGCCGCACCTCCTCCGTCACCATCTCACTTGTAGCAGATTGGGACGATAATAATAGGAGAAAATAATCGCATTCTGCCAACTCCCGGTCAATCCGCTGCGGCCAGTCTTCCCCTAACCGAATACTCGCACCAGCCATAAACGGCTGATGTCCTGCCGCCTTCAGCGCTTCATAGAATTCCTGGGCTAGACTCAGATCGGGATCTTGAGAGCGATAACTGATAAATACTCGCCGACTCTGGGAGGAGGAGAGGTGAGTAGAAATTTGGGGTGCCAACAATTGCCCTAATGTCGGCCATTTCTCCTGCACCGTTGTCAGAGGCACAGCCAAAGCCCCCTCTTTATTATCATAAGCCGCCATTACCCCAATCACCTGCTGAGACTCAGCATCAAAAACCGGAGAACCACTATAGCCAGCTTGCACCTGCTGAGCATCCGCCATCACCCGCAACCGCAGCATCGGCAATTTGCTAAACTTCCCTTGGGGATTAATATCGGTAATTACCCCATCAATCGAAGCTCCCTCCGGAAAATCAGAACGACCATAACCAATACTCAGAAAGCGATCCATCGGCTCAAAGGTAAGAGACAGAGGCACAGCCTCACCCCCATATCCCCTCAACTGCAACACCGCAAAATCATCACTAGTGCTGCTACCCAAATACACCAAACTCACCTCTTGACCCTGTACCCGCACCTGTTCCCATCCCCCCGCCGCATCAACCACATGAGCACAGGTAAGTAAATGGCCTTGAGATGAAATAAAAAAGCCCGTCCCTCGGATAATACCTTGGGAGTTAGCGATCGCGACTGTACTATTTTTAACTCTTTCCCAACTCATCCAGCTTTACTAAGATTGTTCTGACTTAGTTAGATCCCAGGTTACCGTAATCTTCAGCGACGCTTCCCCTGAAGCTTCCACTACATAAATATCCCCACTTGCCGAGAAATTCACCCCCAACTCGACTTGTGCACTCGTAGCTTGAGTCTCCAGCTGTAACCGTTTAAAAGCTTGAGTCAGCGGACGAAACCCCCGAATAACCAAATCCCGAACCCGATCAAAACTCTTACTTACCCGTTCAATAGGCAATTCTCCCATACTAGCCACCTGACCCACAGCCTCCTCCGGCACCTCCACCGCTACCAGAATTGTGCCCCCATCTTCTGTATCCAGTTCTAACAGTTTACGTGCCATGGTTTGTTGGTTGTTGGTTGTT
>DNXU01000157.1:5145-5398 GCA_003505715.1 Cyanobacteria bacterium UBA8803
TGGTTGTTGGTGGTGGTTGGTTGTTGGTGGTTGGTGGTTGTGGGTTATTAGCCTCTATAAGTAGGGTGGGTTACGCTCTAAGCTAACGCACCACAATCGCTATATAGCATTTTTATTTTAGAGGTAAACGTCTTATACATATCAAATTTAATCCCACAAGTTGTTATTCCGCAGGGTTATCCTAGTCAAACCCTAGAGTTATCCTAGTCAAACCCTAGGGTTGAGTATAGTCAAAACCGATGGTTGAGCTTAC
>DNXU01000157.1:5674-7338 GCA_003505715.1 Cyanobacteria bacterium UBA8803
TACTCAAAACCGATGCTTAAGCGTACTCAAAACCGATGGTTGAGCTTACTCAAAACCGAGGGTTGAGCGGAGTCGAAACCCGGCCTGCGACAGGTTTTATTATGAGTAATTTGCCGGACATCATGCTATAGCGCGATCGCACATCTGTTAATCCTTTACCCAATCCGCTGCCAAAGTTTTCTCCACCGGATGTTGTCCATAAAATGGTAGTGCCTCCCCCCAGTGAGGACGCTCTCCAGCTTGCCAAGCTGAATAAGCTAATTCTAATAAAGCGATCGCAGTAGTTCCCAAATTTCCTGGCACATCAACTACTTGGTAAGGTATTTCTACAGCATCCAAAGTTTGCTGCCAACTGTGCGGACTCATTACCGCATCTGGCAATAGCGCAGTCACATTAGCACCCGCTGAGGAAATCTGATAAATAGCAGTAAATAACTGCCCCCGTCCCGCAGGCATTTGCAGTGCGATCGCACTTTCAGCTAAGCTGTTACTAGTACAACTAACAGACCAAGCCATAACTGCCAAAGTTGAAACTGCAAATAGGGGAATTTCCAACTGCTGAGCCAAAGTCCGGGCAGTGACAATACCAATACGAGTGCCAGTAAAACTACCCGGCCCCTTCGCTACAGCAATAAATGCCAAATCTGCCCAAGTTTGAGGTGTTAGGAATTCAGTCAGATATTGATGCAAGTGGGTAGACAATGAGCGCCCCAGCTCCCAGGTACAACTACGAGTATCCCCAATAAAGTTACCAATAGCTAACCCTAATTCCGGGCTAGTAGTATGGAGAGCTAAACCATATTGTTTTGAGTCAAGGCTGGGCATGAAATAAACCTTAAATAACTGATAATCTAACTCCAAGAGCAATTATTAATTATTAAAGATGACTAGACTGCGGGCATTGATTTTTGATGTGGATGGGACTTTAGCAGAAACTGAACCTTACGGCCACCGAGTAGCGTTTAATTGTGCCTTTGCTGAAGCGGAATGGGATTGGGAGTGGCCAGTTGACCTGTATGGTGAATTATTGGAAGTTGCAGGTGGCAAAGAGCGGATTCACTTTTACTGGCAACAATACCGTCCCGATTTCCCAACTCCCGACAATGTAGAAGAATTAATCGCCAAGGTACACAAGGCCAAAACCCAACATTACCAAAAGCTATTAGCCAAAGGAGCCATTCCCCTACGTCCTGGAGTCAAGCGACTATTGACAGAAGCTCATACTCAAGGAATGCGTTTAGCGATCGCCACCACCAGCGCACTGCCCAATGTTCACGCCCTCCTCCAAAATAACCTAGGTGCAGATAGTCTCTCTTGGTTTGAGGTAATTGCCGCAGGAGACATCGTACCTGCCAAAAAGCCTGCCCCAGACATTTATAATTACGTCCTGCGAGAAATGGAATTAGAATCCCAGGATTGCCTTGCCATTGAAGACTCCTATCAAGGTCTCAACGCTGCCCTACAAGCTGGCATCAAAACGGTAATTACCGTTAACGATTACACAAAAGCCCAAGATTTTTCCGGTGCCCTGCTGGTATTAAACCACTTAGGAGAACCAGATCTACCCTTTAGCATCCTAACTGGTGATGTGGCAGAGGCAAGTTATCTAGATATGGCCCTAATTCAGGTAATGGGTAATTGGTAATTGGGGATGGGTGATGGGT
>DNXU01000363.1 GCA_003505715.1 Cyanobacteria bacterium UBA8803
ACTTAAAAGTGGGGGAGTCTCAGGCAGATATTCAAGTATAGGGTAAGAGCGATCGCACCTCGTCGATGAAGGTTTACAAATCTCTACAAGGTTTCTGGAATCAAGTCGAGGTGCATTAAAGGATAAAGTAAGTGCCACGTCAACCGTGAAATTATTATAGTATTCAGCTTTATGCCCAACACAGAAGTAGATCAACTTTTTGAGTAAGGTAGAAAACTTCTTCAAGCTAGCCAATTCCCCGCAGCAATTCAATCATTACAGCAAGCACTGAATGATCTATCGCAAAATCCAGAATCGCAGGCAAGAAGCACAGGTTACTAAAACTATAGGAAATGCCTACCTTTTCCGTGGCGATTATATTAGAGCAACAATTCCTAATCTTTTCAACTCGGTGGGTTTTGATTTCAATAGTTCTTCGGCTGCATCTTTTAACATCCTTTGCCTGCGATCGCAGCCGTGAACATTGAACTAATTACTTGTTGCCGCCCGTCAGCCAGTTCCATGCATGGTAAACAGCAACGCCACCAGCTACGGCTCCTGCGACGGGTGCGGCTGCTGTCATGACGATTCCTGCTGCCATACCACCACCAACTACCGAGCCAATTGCTGCTAATCCTGAAGTTATTCCCGCTGCACTCAAGCCAGCTACACTTCCAGCAGCGGAAACTGCTCCAATGGCTGCTGCACTGCCTGCGACAGTACCACCAACAATACCTGTTCCAGCCGCCAAGATTTCTTCTGGTTTCATGGTTCGATTCTTTCTGTTGTAAAAGTAATTGGATTTAATTTTGCGAACTATTTAAACACTCCCAAGCCTTGTAAGCTCCAAAGCCAAGCAGACCACCAGCAGCTACTAGACCTGCGACTGGTAATGCGACGGTAGTTGTTGTGGTAAATCCTAGTACGCCCAGGATTCCGGGAGCTGTAGAGGTAATCGTAGCTACTGTTACTGAGCCTGTACCTGCGGCTGAAGCTGTAGCCGCAATAGCCCCTAGAGCCTTTGCATCAATTTCGGACATTGGTTATCCTCATCATGACACCTCCAACTTAACTCAGCAGGTCAAGCGATCGCTTCAGCAATAGCAGCAAAAGCTTTGCGCTAGATGGCGGATGCCATGCAGATGATTGTCAGGGTAATCAGAATACCCTGGCTACAAGGACTTTATGAAGATTGGGCTGACCTCCCTGATAGCTAAGTTATATTCGGTGGCGTATGTATTGCCCAAAGCTATGAACACAGTAACAGCAACATTTACACTGCCTGCATCAATTGCTCAGGGACTAGCAACCGGAGTTTACGAGAGAGTCGGTGGTGTCGTTAGAGAGGCAGGAACCAAACAGGTTGTTGCTTGGCTCAGAGAAACTGGCACAAGTAATCTTCCGGGTCTTCCAGGTCTTCTGGGTTTTTCAGGACTTCCTTTGCCGTCTGACCCCTTGACTGGGGCGCTTAATTTAGTTGTTAAAAGTTTAAATACAGGAGTTTTACTGAAGGGGTTTGGTGACGTAAAACTACAACTGTCCGTAATTGAAAAACAAATAGAGGTGGTTCAGCAAAGCTTGCAAGTGACCTCCGCCATTAGCGCATTGAATCTCGGTGTGTCAGTCATGGGGTTCGCTGTAATAAATCAGCGTTTGAACGAGCTGGAAAAGCGTCTAGTAAAAACAGAGGAGCTTCTCAATAAAATCGATAGAAAGATAGACCTTAGCCACTACGCCAATCTCAAAGCAGCGCTTGGATTAGCCACTAATGCTTTTACGATGAACAGGCAGGAAAACCGAGACAACATGGCTACTCAAGCCATCAATCGCTTCTTGGAAGCCCAGCATATTTACAGCGACTATGCAGACAAAGAGCTAAAGCAGGGCAGTCAGCTTGCTGATGATTATCTTTTGACACTATCGCTAGCTTATGTGACCGAGATACGTTGTCACCTGGAGTTGAACGAGATTGATACAGCAATTTGCCGCCTTCAAGAAGCGGACAGAGTTATTGGTTCTCTTACCAAAAAATACGTCGAACTTCTTCTCACTTCTCATCCAGCAGCTTACCTACAACCTCAATTCAAAGGTCAGATCGATTTGCGCCGATTAACCCACATTTACCAATGGATTGATTCCAAACTGGATGAAAACGCTGTGTTTGAGATGCATCGCGAGGACTTAATTCAGCTGGCGCAAGATCCTGGCAACTGGATAGAGTCCTTGCCAGCAGCCATTTGGGATGCTAAGGTGGATTGGGTAGGCAAAGCCTTTTGGGATGATCCAAAACCACATATTTATGAGCGACTCCCTAGAGTGATAGCAGTAATGGAGTCTGTAATTGAAACTCATAGACGCTTGGAATCCTATCAATCGGAACTGCAAGCGATCGCACAACTCGGAATCAGCTTCCATGAATGGCTCCAACTGACTCCCTCAGAACCAAAGCCAGATGAAGCAAAGTTAGTGTATGTCATTCCATCAGAGCCAATTTTGGTAGCTTGATGCTTGTTGTTTAGCCAATAATTTGAATAGATTCCAAACGATGTTCAATTTTAATTTTTTCCCACTTGATAGGCAAAAAGATAAGTCCAAACTACCCATGCCACCACGAAAGGCAAGTATGGTAGAAAAGGCGATCAAGCGTCTCTATGAAGTGCCAGGTATTACAAACATTTCTCACCACTTGTATCTCGACAAGGCTTCAGTTTATGTTAAATTTAAGGATGGCAGTGGAAATCTTCGGCTGTTCATAAATACCTTAAAGGTTCCTCACGTTTATATATTTGACAAAAAAAATGTATGCCTTTTTGCTGGGTATGTCGGGTGGATTCATAGCAGAGGTCTGGAAGAGGCGATTAGTGGCATAAAAAAAGACTTCGATGAAGACTCAGCCCAGTGAACACCGTACTTGCTGCCGATCGCACCGCACTAGCTGAATATGCCCTCGTCCTTTGAGCATTTGATCGAGCAGAGACTCGGTGAAATAGATCGCCTTGCCGATCCGTCAAGCAGCCGATACGGTCGTCTGCTTAATTGGCAAAATCCGTTCGATCCTTTTTGGCACTATGGTATTGGTCTGTCGCACACACACATCTTTGATACAGGTCGTGGATTGTGTTCTTTTGAAAGACACGATGCAAAGTTCGTTATTGGCATTGACCACATTGCCTTTGAGCCAAACCAAACTATTGAGCGGCTCAAATATGCGCTCAAAGTTTTTTGGAATTGGGAGTATACAATTCCAGGCTGGAATTGCGAACACCTCGCTCGATTAGTGGCTACTGATGAGCCAAGGTGTTATCAGAGCCAGCCCGTCTGGTTCCTTTGCAATTTAACTCCAAATGGCGATCACAAAACGGCTCGTCAGGCATTCCGAAACTACTTGGCTCTTGTTGCCCCCAGTCTTAATCGCTAAAACTTAAGACTGGAAGTTCCTGCACGTCTAAAAAAGATGGTTCTTCAGTACATAGTATGTCAAACAGATAGCAGAAAAAGAAAAAAATAGATAAAATTAGTCTAGTTATTAAAATTGGGAATAGGGCTAGCAATGGCTTTAGAAACTTTGAGAATTACCGAATTAGATGCTTGCTTGTCACCCCTTCAGCAAAATACGCTTTCTAAAGCCTGTTTGAATGCCCCTGCATTCTTGAAATAAATATTGGGATTATCCACCAGTGCTAAATCAATTACCTGTGCCAGTCTCCTGGGAATCGAAGCATCTCGCTCTCGGATAGGTACTGGTTGGGTTTGCAACACCGCCGACAAGGAGTTTGCAGCGGCCAAATCACGTGGGAATTTAGCTGTTAGCATGTAGTAGAGGCAAGCAGCCATAGCCCAAACATCTACCTCTGGCTCAGCATAGTTGAAATGGATCGCCTGCTGTCGAGGCATAAAAGCAGGAGTGCTGGCATAACTACCCCTCAGGGAAGAACTGCTTAAACCTGCCAAAGCAAATGCCTTGCCTAATCCATAGTTGGCCACTTTAGCAATGCGACCCAAACGGGCATTAGCGAGGAGGATATTCGTAGGTTTGAGATCACGATGAACTAATCCCCGTATCTGATTGAGCGATTCCTCCGTTCCTATTACCTGAGGAGGCAAAAAGTTGTGGCCGTAGGCCAAACCGTCTAGAACTTGAAGCGTAATAGACATTGCTTCGTTAACTGATAACCTTCCATCCCGCTGCCGCATGAGATCGGCAACGCTGCCACCGTTGCAGTATTCTAGGATGAAAAAAAGGTTGCCTTCGTTGTAACGGAATTCCTTAAGCTCGACTATATTGCGATGCTGTAAAGCTTTGGTTAAACAAACTTGGCGCAAAAATTTCTCGATCGCTTCTCGATCGGCATTCCTAGGCGATCCTATCACTTTGAGCGCCACTAGTTCGCCAGTTTGGTCGCGGTGCGCTAAATAAACCTCTCCCCATTCCCCTTTTCCCAATCGTTTTAGTGTAGTGTAGCCCCCAAGAGTAGGAAGATTCACCTCAGCAACGTGAGTTGTACAGACTGTCGGGGAAGATTGCCACCCTTTTGGAATCAGCAAGGATGCTGTTTTGTCAACTACCATCCCGACAGACGCAAATTGGCGAACTGGCTTTTCTGTTGTTCCCTCAATGCTGACTCGCAATACGGTATTGTGCAGCCCGATCTCATCCCCCTCTTTTAAGTTGTACTCTGGGAAATTTATCCTGGCTCCTTCTTCCGGCGTTTGCTCCCGTTGGCGCTTGCCGATGATTTTGCCGTTGACGTAAGTACCGTGGAGACTGCCGAAATCCCGAATGCGGATTTCAGGCGGATTGATGTCTAACAAACAGTGGTAGCGAGAGATGGTCTTATAAACTACTCAGGCTTGCCT
>DNXU01000077.1 GCA_003505715.1 Cyanobacteria bacterium UBA8803
GCGAACTTTGAAGTGTGGTTCCCCCCAAAGTTGGCAAACTTTGAACTCCGGTTCCCCCCAAAGTTGGGGGGCTAGGGGGGCTAAATGCAGTATTTTGAGGTGGAGTGAGAGATGTGTGTACGCGGTAGGAATTCATGCTGCGGGCATCCAATAAGGACTGCTTGCTTGTAGCCGCATGGACACCCACAGCCATCAGGAACCCTAACAGCGTACAGAAAATGAATCCCAGCAACAGGTTTTTAAAGACTATTTTGTATAGATATGGGTGTACTGACATTTTTGCCAACCAATTTATTCTCCGTTAACTTCTGTGCTGGGTATAACTTCAGGAGCATAGGAAGCTTACACGCCTTTTCATCATAAAAAATTGTAGGGGCGACCCGCTGTTTAGGATTAGGTGAGTGTGAAGAGAATTTATTGGGTCGCCCTTGATGATGCTGAGATTAAAGGTAAAGCAAATCCCTGGAATGGGCGAGTCAATTAAGGTTATCGCATTCATCCCCTATCCTCTAGAACGATGCCACAGTCAGAAAATCTCATCCCCCTCACAAAGACGGAGAATTGTATTCAGAAATGCTTTTAATTCAGGGCATACCTTAACCGCATCAATTAGATTGTTTTTCTCCAATATTCTTTTGGCGTCGCGGGCTTTGTTATAGCTACGACGTTTACCCTGTTCAAAAATTTCTTTAATCCGATAGGACGGTGGGTTTTTATGATTGACCCACTCAGGTGAACCACTAGGTGCTGATCTATTACCTCCAGCTAATTGCTGAATTGTTGACCAAAATGGTAAAAGCCAAGCCTCAAAATCATGCTGTGCTGCATGGGGATAAAAATTGGGGTTATTTCCGACCCATGCTGCCATTTTGGCTTTGGCATCTGCTGCATCTGTGAAGTCATTTGTGCCTGTATAAACATCTGTGAGTGCGATGACTGCATTATAACCATCTTTCTCCAGAAGATTTTCAACAGTACGTCTAAGCTTATCGCCTTTAGGAATACGGCCTTCTTGAGGGATAAATTTGAGTTTGGGCATCTGTTCTAGGCGTGACTTGAGAAAATCTTGTAGCTTAGTCTTAAAAGCCATTTCAGTTTCTCCCTCAACTAAAATGGCGATTTTCATGGTCGTCCTCCGATTATATTCATTGCCCAAAGCTGGTCTAGACTATAGTCTTCTAACCAATGACCTAAGTCCATCGAGTCACCCCAAGACAGGGTTGTCAGACCATCTTCAGAATTGAGTATTAGCACCTCTTTAGGCTCTAGAAATCTAATCAATCTATCTGAGTGAGTTGCTACAATTAGTTGGGTTCTTTGAGCAGCTTCTCTCATAACATGAGCTAACAGTCGCAACAACTCTGGATGCAAACTAACTTCTGGCTCATCAATCAGAGTAAGAGCAGATAAATCGCGGCTTTGCAAGAGAGTTACTAACCAGAGAAACCGCAGCGTTCCTTCAGATAGCTGATCCATGTAAAGGGGTTCGCGAAAGTTTCTGTCTTTCCAAGTCATTGCCAAAGTTCCTGCTGCTATAGGAGGAAACCCCAGTCGTTCAAAATCAGGAAAGGCAGCAGCAAGCGTGTCCTCGACTATTTCAAATCGCTCCGGATCGGTTTCCCGCAGATAATAGAGACAGGAGACTAAATCCTCTCCATTAGCACCTGGTAATTTTGCTGGACGCATTGGTTGAGGTAGACGAACTGGACTTTTGGGAGCAAGATTTAATTCCCATGACTTATAAAAACTACAAGAAGCTAATTTCTTTCGCAAGGACTCTGGCTCCTGGTACATTTTAGGAACCTGAGAAAGTGAAGTTTCTAAAGGATTATGTTCCCAGTTCGGACGCAAAAGCTTTTGATCGTCTGTACTGAAATACTTGATATCTAACCCACGAGAATCGATGTACTTTAAAGGTCTATCAGCAGATGGATCGCGCTGTTGGGTTAGAGTTTCTTGACCAATTTCATAGAACTGACCTTTAGTCACAAGTTTGAGGAAATAACGTAGCGGTTCCTGGTTTTGCACAGGCATTGACAAGGAGATTGCTACACTATCTGCCTTGTCTCGTGTCACCATCTGATTTAAACCACTCAACTCGGAAATTTGGGATTGTAACTGACCTTTAGCGGAATCTGCTAGGAGTGAGAATGTTTCTAACAAAGAAGTTTTGCCCACACCGTTAGCTCCAATCATTACGGTTAGAGGGCGCATATCCACTGAAACTGAAAACAAGCGCCGGAAGCCCTCGATAGTGATATGTTCAAATGTGTTCATCGCTCGCTCCCCCTCTAGCAGTTAAAATCCCTGCTGCTTAGTGTATAAATATTTACTTTACTTGACAATTCTGTTGGTAGTACCTATCAGAAGATACTTCAGTAGAAGGATTAGCAACCAATCGCACCGTCCCATCTGCATCCTTCACCCAACCTGTAGCCTCAACTAACCGATTGGGGATTTGAGATTGGGGATTTGGGATTGAGGATTGGTGAGTAGAAGATTCTGCTGTCCCCCCAATCTCTTCATCTTGACCGCTTCTAGAGACTCGCCAATCAATCCAACCCGGAGTAGAATTTAACGCCTCACTCGGAGTAGGAGGTAATCCGCCTCTACCCGTCATGACAAAGCTGTTGTTTCTCGCTTGAGACGCGCAAGTTTGAGCAATTTGATTGCTAGAATCAGCAACAGTTACAGGTAACTCGACTAATCCGCGATTGGGGTCAACTCCTTGGATATCAATTTGTACCGTGCCATTAAACTCAGGGCCTAAGTCAGACGTAGCGGTAATGTCACTTAATGGGGTTAGTCGATCCCGAAACTGCGTGCCGAAAATACCTTGAGCAGTAATCCTGACTCGACCTCCAGAACCTTGTTGAGCATTGGCGGTGATGTCGCTATTTTCTTTGGGTACTGCCACTAAAGTATCGGTATTAATAGTGATGTTGCCGCCCGTCGTATTCCCTGCATCAGTCCTAATCTGACTGTTACGACGTAATAAGATATATTGCGACTCGAGGTTAATATTTCCCCCTTCACCAGAAACAGTTGAGGCATTGATGCTGCTTTTGTTATCAAGGATGATTTCATTGCCCACCACATTAATACTTCCAGCCTGCCCCGTTCCCAAAGCCCCGACAGTTACTGTTGCTCCATCCCAGACAATCAATTGACCGACATTCAGATTCAACTCTCCCCCACTCCCTGTAGCAGTAGGATTGGTCAAGTTGGCGACAATGCCGACTGATGCCTCAATTTTGCTACTAAATTGACCGTTATTAGCACTACCAATCACTGCAACTCTACCCGCATCAATCGTGATGTTCCCCGCCTTTCCTGCACCTAAAGAAGCCACAGAAACTATGCCTCCATCTCTTAAGATCAGCACAGGCGTAGAAATCCGCAGATTACCTCCTGAGGTATTGCTCAAGGTTTGAGCGGCAATGTAGCTGAGAGTTTGTCCCCCGTTCGCCAAAATTCCCGAGATGCCTGCTACTGTCACCGACTCCGTAGCTGTAATTGTTAAATCACCTCCTGGCCCACCAGCATTAGCAAACAGAAGGTTACCATTGTAACCACTATTGGATGAGCTTATCCCTGAGCCTTGAGCGATAGTCAGCCGTTTCGTGTCAACAGTAATATCCCCTGCCTTTCCGATACCGCCGATAGAATTTGTGGCAATTGCCGTTTGTAGAACAGTTCCAGCCAGAGAGCTTAACAAGTCTACGGATTCAGACGCTTTAATGCTAATAGTCCCCGATGCTCCCTCACTGCGGGTTATGCTCGCCAGAGCAGCTCCATCGCGCATAGTTAATTGTTCTGTTTCAATCGAGATGTCACCACCTGAGCCAGTACTTCCCTCCAATGTCCCATTGTTGATGGCAGCACCAATTATCTCAACCGTGTTGGCATAGATGGTCATTTTGCCGCCGTTTCCAGAACCAGCTGTTGCTGTACCAGCTGTTGCTCCATTTTGCAATACCAGGCGTCCAGTCTCAATTGTGATGTCTCCAGCAACTCCAGAACTCAAAGTGCCAGATTCCAACGCTATGTTTAGATCAAACGGGTTGAGCGTTCCCGATGTCAGATAGTTAGCTAAAAACTGTTGATAGCTGTCAAATCCAATCCCGCTTAGTTCTACTAAGTCAGTAGCGCCAAGGTACACATCACCCCCCTGTCCCCCTCCCAGCGCTAGAGTGGAAATTTGCGAGCCATCCCCAACCCGTAATGAATTAGCACGGATGCCAATTCCCCTACCGTCAATATTTCCCAGACTCAGTGCATAAATTCGCGAACTGCTGAGGGTGACGTTCCTACCTCGAATGTCTACCTTCCCACCACCCAGTCCACTGGTGTTGAGGGTAGCTCCACCAGATAATTGAATATTGCCCAAGCTCTGGATATTGTCATAGTTGAAACTCAGGCCCAGTGGAGTTAGCTCAAAAATTACTAACCCAGGACTAGCGACGCTACCAAGCAAAATTTGTCCGGTATTTGCAGTTAAATTGCCGCCATTGAGTTGAATATCGCCGCCAACTAGCGCTAAAGTTTGACCGGGTTGTACTTCCAGGCCAGCATTAGTGGAAATGGGAATAGGAAGGTTTAGAGGTAGGAGTGGTATTGAAGTTTGCGCCTGGGATTGATTAATTATCCTGCCGGGATTCGACCCAAACTGCAAGCCAATGGGAACGTTAATTGTCAGTAGCGGTGGTGCTGTCGGATTGGTGGCGCTAAATTCACTGCCATCGGCAAATCGAATGCTACTAGCAGTGCTACCAATAAACGAACCGCCGATATTTAATCTGGCATTTAAACCAAAAATAATGCCGTTGGGATTGAGTAAAAATAAATTAGCTCCCCCGTTAGCGCGAATTAAACCATCAATATTAGAGATGTTACTCCCAGTAACTCGCGTCAAAATATTTTGAATCTCTGGGGCGTTGTTGAAGAAAGCTTCCCCATCCGTCGAGACCGAAAAATCTTGAAAACTATGAAATAAATTGCCGCCCTTTCTGGTGCCACCAGTAATTTCAATTAGATTGCCCTTGGGGGTAACGATGCTATTATTTGGTAGCGTTGTATCTGGGACAATTTGTGCTGAAGTAGAGCTATTCGCAGCCAGCCCAAGTAGAGAAATTAGACCAAGTTGCCAAAGGTGAGGATCGGGTTTCATATTGTTGGAGTTTAAAGGGAGCGATCGCTATTAGCTCCCACCCGTGGGTGTATCGGCGCAAGTAACAGGTTTATACCACGAATTCTGCGACGTAATACTAGACACATTTGCGACCAACTCTACCTGACCTTGAGTATTTATTAACCAACCCGTCGCCTCAACTAAAGGATTGGGGATTTTAGATTGCTGAGTAGAAGATTCTGCTGTCCCCCCAATCTCTTCATCTTGACCACTTCTAGAGACTCGCCAATCAATCCAACCCGGAGTATAATTCAACGCCTCACTCGGAGTGGGTGGTAATCCTCCTCTACCCGTCATGACAAAGCTATTATTTCTCGCTTGAGACGCGCAAGTTTGAGCAATTTGATTGCTAGAATCAGCAACAGTTACAGGTAACTCGACTAATCCCCGATTGGGGTCAACTCCTTGGATATCAATTTGTACCGTGCCCTTAAACTCAGAGCCTAAGTCAGAAGTAGCAGTAATGTCACTTAATGGGGTTAGTTGATCGCGAAATTGAGTCCCGAAAATACCTTGAGCCGTAATGCTGACTCGACCTCCAGAACCTTTTTGAGCATTGGCGGTGATGTCACTATCTTCTTTAGGCACTGCCACTAAGGTATTAGTGTTAATAGTAATATTGCCACCACTGGCAGTTTGCTGAGCGTTGGTAGTAATTCGGCTGTTGTTGCTTAGCAGAATGTCTTTGGCATCGATCGTAATATTACCGCGATCGCCTGCCCTTGTCTCAGCATCAAGAGAACCGCCGTCCAGCAGCCGAATTGAGTCAGCCTTCACCACCAAATCCCCTGCTTGCCCAATTGTTGCTAGATTTTCAACCGTTGCTCTCGCCCCATCCCGAATCGTCAACTGTCGGGTTTCTATCGTCAAAGTCCCTGCATTTCCGGTGGAGTTACGTCCGGCTGTAGCAGCCAAGGAAGTAACCCGACCAGACAAGGAATTAACCACAGGCGGATTCGTCCCCGAAGTGCCGATTAATTCTACAGAATCCATTGCCCGGATGGTTAGATTTCCCCCCTTACCCGCTCCGAAGGTAGCAGTAATTATCTGACCACCGTCTTTAACAGTTAACCGCCGAGTTTCAATCGTCACATTGCCTGCATTCCCCATCACTTGTCGTCTACTCACAGAACTGGCGATGGTACTACCAGCTATGGATAGAGGGATTGGCAAGCCCGGATTCCTAAATTCGGCAAACCCGCTCACTTCCACCGCTTCCGTTGCCTTTATTCTTAAATTTCCCCCATTCCCAGCACCTGTAGTCGTCGCTAAAATTTGCGCTCCATCTGTTAGGCGTAAGTGTTGAGTTGCAATGGTTAAATCCCCAGCATTTCCAGTAGAACCAAATTGGGCAGCAGTAAATAAGCCACTGGCATTCAAATTATTCAAAGTGCCAAATGCTTCTACGGAATTTGCCCTGACAATCATATCTCCCGCCTTCCCAGAACCAAACGTTGCGCTTGATATTACTCCCCCATTACCCACTAACAAGCTGGAGGTTTCAATGGCGATCGCTCCCGCCGTTCCAATAGATCCGGGTTGGCTGCTAGTAGATATAATGCTGGGAAACAGCAAAATACGGTCGAAGCCAAGCACCTCTAAAGATTCAGCAGCGCGGACAGTTATCTCTCCACCATGACCCGCCCCCAAAGTTGTTGCCAAAATTGCTGATCCATCCCGCAACCAGATGCGTTGCCCTTGGACTTGAATAGTGCCACCACCGTTGCCACTGGCATCTGCTGAAGCTGCACCAGTAAAAAGGATATCTCCAAATTGTGTTGCTAACTGTTCATTAGTAATGGCTAATTTTCCTTGACTATTTGTAATTCCCAATAAGCCATTCCTCACTGACCACAGTTCAATTTGCCCTCCTTCGGCAGTCAGGTTTCCTCCCTCTAAGGCAATATCACCACCAACTAAGGCCAGAGTTTGACCGGGAGCCACTTGCAGTCCCACCGTTCTGTTATCTCTAATAAAAGCTGAACTGACAACCTCGATCTTCAAGTTATTACCGCCACCCTGCACAACTATCCCAGCAGGATTTGCCCCCAACTGCAAGCCAATCGGGACATTAATCGTTAATAGAGGGGGTGCTTGGGGGTTTGTCGCACTAAACTCATTCCCATCAGCCAACCTGATGCTCCTAGCTGTAGAGCCAATAAACGAACCCCCGATATTTAGGCTGGCATTCGCGCCAAAAATAATCCCATTGGGGTTAATTAAAAATAAGTTAGCTGTGCCATTAGTCAGAATCAACCCATCGATATTGGAGATACTATTACCCGTCACCCTTGTGAGAATGTTCCTAATTTCGGTATCATTGTTCAACCAGGCCGTGTCACCTGTCGTTACGCTAAAGGTTCTGAAGCTATGAAATAGATTGCTCCCTACGGTCGTCCCACCCGTGATAGTGAGAGTATTACCGTTTGGCGTCACGACCGAATTACTAGGTAAGGTGTTGTCAGGCACAATTGATTGTGCTTGCACCGATGATGTGACAGCTAACCAGTAAGATGCGATGCCGACGAAAAAGCGGAAACTACTGAATGTGCTAAAAGCTTTCATTGCTCAATTTTCAGACAGTGCGGTGGATATTGTCTACCCTTTTCGTGGTAGCTCTCCAAAATTTCCCTAACTCGTTCGGCTCCGATTACGGCAAGGAGATGAAGATTCGTCACAATCATAGTGTAGGCTATTGGTTGTTGGTTGTTGGTTGTTGGTTGTTAGTTGTTAGTTGTTGGTTGTTAGTTGTTGGTTGTTGGTTGTTGGTTGTTAGTTGTTGGTTGTTGGTTGTTAGTTGT
>DNXU01000495.1:0-244 GCA_003505715.1 Cyanobacteria bacterium UBA8803
AGCGTAGCCGAAGGGGAATGAGGAGATATGAAAGTTAAAAATATATTATTTGTTTTTTTGGGGATATTATCCTTTATTAGTGTGATCTGGTTGGGGAAAATGCCAGCTATGTCTTTGTTGGTTACTCCCACGAATAGTGCTGAGTTGAATGTGGTGAGTACTGAGGGGGTTAGCTCTCAGGCTGTAAGGGAATTTATAAATTATCCCGTCTCCCTGTCCACTCTGCCTCCTCAATCAGAACAAC
>DNXU01000495.1:282-4530 GCA_003505715.1 Cyanobacteria bacterium UBA8803
TCCAGAAGCGATCGCGATCTTGCAGCAACTGGAACTGGACTACGCCGAGCGTGGCAACGAACTGGGCCAAGCGCGAGTTTTGGGAAATCTGTCCTTAGTTTACCAGGCAATAGGAAACTGGTCTCAGGCACGAGAGGCGATCGCGAAAAGTATCAACCTCCTGCAAACCGATGGGAACACTCAGGAAAACACTCACCTTTTAGCCCAAGCCTTAAATGTGCGAGGTAAGTTGGAACTAGCAGTGGGTGAACCGGAACAAGCCTTAGATACTTGGAAACAAGCAGCAGCTCTGTATCAGAAAATTGGAGATATTACTGGGGTTACTCGCAGTCAAATTAACCAAGCCCAAGCGCAGCGAAGACTGGGACTATATCATCAAGCTATTTCTACGTTGAAGCAGGTTAACCTCACCTTAGAACAACAACCGGATACTCTCCTCAAAGCCCAAGGACTTTTGAGTTTAGGAAATACTTTACGGGTGGTGGGTGATTTTGAGCGATCGCAGCAGGTATTAGAACAAAGTTTAGCCATTGCCCAAAAATTAGAAGCCCCAGATATCGTCGCCTCTATACTCCTAAGTTTGGGCAATACTGCCAGATTACAGCAAAAAAGGAGTCCAGCGCTAGAGTTTTACAAACAAGCTGTATCAGCCTCTCCCTCACCTCAACTGCAAATTCAGGGACAACTTAATCAATTCAGCCTCTTGGTCGATCGCAACCAATTACCGCTAGCGCTACCATTACTCCCTCAAATCCAGTCCAGTTTAACTGAGTTGCCCCTAGGTCGCATCTCGGTAAATGCCCGGATTAATTTGGCTGAAAGCTTGATGCAGATGCAGCGACAGAACAAGCGATCGCGACCCCTACCCATTCCCGGTTACAGTGAAATTGCCCAGTTGTTGGCAACCTCAGTTCAACAAGCGGAAAATTTAGGCGATCAACGGACTTTAGCCTATGCTTTGGGTCATTTAGGCGAGTTGTACGAGCAGAACCAACAGTGGGATCATGCTCAACAATTAACTGAGAAAGCACTAAATTTAGCCCAATCCATCCAAGCCTCTGATATTGCCTATCGCTGGCAATGGCAACTAGGTAGAATTAGCAAAGCCCAAGGTCAGGACGAAAGCGCGATCGCAGCCTACAGTCAAGCCATCAATACTCTTCAGTCCCTGCGTAGCGACTTAGTCGCCATTAGTTCTGAAGTCCAGTTTTCCTTCCGAGAGAAAGTCGAACCGATTTACCGAGAACTAGTCGGGCTATTATTGAAACCCGGTACTCCGATCGAACCTGCGAAACTTAGCAAAGCCAGGGAAGTGATGGAGTACTTACAACTGGCAGAACTAGACAACTTCTTTCAAGATGCCTGTTTAGATGCCAAGCCCGTGCAGATTGACCAAGTCGATCCCCAAGCCGCTGTATTGTATGAGGTTACATTAAGCGATCGCCTAGAAGTAATTGCTGCCTTACCAGGACAACCTCTACGCCATTACACTACCGCGATATCTCAAGAGCAAGTCGAAAAAACCGTCGAAGAAATCAAGACTACCTTAACCCTCGTCCAAGCCAAAAAGTTGAGCCCAGAATTTTTTGAACTCTCGCAAGAGGTTTACAACTGGTTAATTCAACCCATTGAAGCCGACCTTGCCAAAAGCAGGGTAAAAACCCTAGTCTTTGTCTTGGACGGTGCCATGCGCAATATTCCCATGGCTACCCTTTATGATGGCAAGCAGTATTTAGTCGAGAAGTACAGCATTGCTCTTACTCCTGGCTTGCATCTTCTAGAGCCTAAACCCCTAGTTGAGCAAAAGTTCAAGATTTTTGCCGCTGGACTTAGCGAAGCCAGACAAGGCTTTTCAGCACTGCCTGGTGTCGAGGTGGAGTTACAGAATATTAGCCAAGAACTACCCACCGATATTCTGCTGAATCAATCTTTCACTGCCTCAAACTTTGAAGCCAACATTGACCAACTCTCTGCTCCCGTCGTTCACCTTGCCACCCACGGTCAATTCAGTTCTAAAGCCGCAGATACCTATATCCTGACCTGGGATGAGAAGATTAATGCTCAAGAACTGGATCGCTTCCTCCGAGCAGGCAGCCAACAGAGTCGCCCGATTGAATTACTGGTTTTGAGTGCTTGCCAAACCGCTAAAGGAGATAATCGAGCCGCGTTAGGATTAGCAGGTGTGGCCGTCAGAGCAGGGGCTCGCAGTACCTTGGCTTCCCTCTGGTACGTCAGCGATTTAGCAACTTCCGAGCTAATGGTGCGCTTCTACGATGAATTAGTTCACAAACAGGTTACCAAAGCAGAAGCTCTCCGTCAGGCTCAACTCACACTTTTACAAAATCCCAAATTCTCCCACCCTTATTTCTGGTCAGCATTCTTAATTGTCGGCAATTGGTTGTAGCGTTATCCGTTATTTGCCTTAGTACAGAATTCCCTACATCTGTAGCGAATAAATAGTGCTTAACTTAAAACGCAAAGTTCGCCAAGGTCTCGCCAAGAACGCAAATGGGAATAGGGCAACCTTGCGTTCTTAGCGCTTAACTTCGCGTTCCTTTGCATAAAAAAAAAGACTAATAACCAACAACCAACAACCAACAACAAATAACCAAAATGCCTGACCCCAAAAAAAGCATATTTCGCCAAAAATCACTGGATCGCCTTTCTTCACCCGAAAGCCTGGATCAGCTGATTCAAGTAGTCAGTCCTCAAGACTGGTTACCCTTATCTGTCTTGGGGGGATTAGTATTAGTTGGTTCGATCTGGAGTATTGTGGGTAAACTGCCAATTACTGTGAGCGGCCAAGGGGTTCTGTTACCTCCTCGACGGGTGGTGGAAATTCAGTCACCCCTCTCCGGACAATTAAAGGAACTCAAGGTCAAGGTTGGAGATTGCGTTAAGAAGAACAACGGCGACAACATTGACAACCCAGCAGAAATGCTAGCTGTCATTAACCCATTAGAACTCAAGCAACAAAAAGAAAGAGAGCAGCTCAAACTTCAGAAATTAAAAGACCAAGACCTCAATGCTAGTAACCTGGAACTGCAACGCACTCAACTGGAAAAAGCAGCATTACTCCAGCAACAAGAGACCTTTGAGCGGCGATTGCGAGATAATCAATCGTTAAGTCCCGTCCTGAGAAATCGCAATAGTCTTGCCATCCAACAGCAGCGAATTAGCCAGGAGCAACGTCTCAAGGATCTCCAAGCGCTGGCTCCCACTCTTCAGGAGAGACTGCAAAGGCATCAGGAACTTGCTAAAGAGGGGGCACTCCCCGCCGATCGGGTTCTGGAGGCAGAACAGCAATTCCGGCAGAACCAGCAAAGTATCTCGGAGGTTCAAGCCCAATTAAAGCAACTGGACGTGCAGGAGACAGAGTCGGAACAGAAATACCAGGAAACCATTAACACCATATCAGATTTGCAAGCTCAATTACGGGAACTTGAAACCAAGGAAAAAACCCTGGCTCAACAAAACTTGGAATCTGCAACTAACCGGAAGAATCAAATATTAGAAGTTGAGTTAGAAATTGCCAAGCTCGACCAACAAATTAAAGCCAACAGCACTATTAAAAGCCCCCACACCGGCTGTATCCTAGAGCTGACTGCAACTGAAGGACAAGTCGTGGCTCCTGGCACTCGCATCGGCTCCATGCAGATTGAACAGGCCAACCAACAGATTGTTGGCGTTACCTACTTTGCCGTTAAAGATGGCAAGTTAATTAAACCCGGAATGCAGATTCAAATTACACCCACCACAGTCAAGCGGGAAAGATTTGGCGGCATCGTCGGTACAGTGATTTCTGTTTCTCCCTTTCCGGTAACCAAACAAGGCGCGGCCAACGTTATCGGTAATCCTGATATCGTAGAAAGTTTAATGGGTAAAGCCACAGAGTCCCAAATCGAAGTTTGGGCAAAACTCCAGCCAAACTCCCACACATCCAGTGGCTATGAATGGTCTTCCTCCACCGGCCCACCAAACCTACAAATATCTGCTGGTACGACAACTACTGTAAGAGTCACCGTAGAACGACGAGCGCCTATTACCTTCGTCTTGCCGTTTTTGAGGGAGTGGAGTGGGATTAATTAGGGATGAGGGATGAGGGATGAGTGGCTCTATTGGTAGCTTGACTTCTCCCCCGACTTCAAGTCGGGGGAGAAGTCAATACTACTATATATGGTGATATTGTAGCTGTATAAGTCCTGACTCCTTAAGGACTAGCAGCCCCACCTGGGCTAGTGGTAGTAC
>DNXU01000495.1:4695-10859 GCA_003505715.1 Cyanobacteria bacterium UBA8803
TCCCACCGGGGGTAGTGGTAGTATCTGAACCCGTGCCGCCACCAGTATTGCCACCTTGATCGCAAGCAGACAAAGCTAACGGTAGAATAGCTAAAGTGGCAGCAAAGGCAGTAGCACAAATAGTTTTATATAAATCAAAAGCTTTCATAATTATGTTCCTCTTAAGGTTGTAAATTTTGGCAATTTCTTCCTAGTAAAATTCAAAGCCACTCAAACTATCTTGTCCTCTTTATAGGAAATACTAAATAGCTGATAGAGCGTTGTATCTAAAGGATGAAATCTATATTAAGTTACGCTGTAATTTTAAATACAAAAGCACCTTGCCTGAGCTTGTATAAACTCAATTCCAATCGACATTTAATACCTAATATCGCTACTTTTTGGTAGTTGGTAATTGCTAATGGTATAAAAAACTGGCTATTTCTCAATTACCAATTACCAATTACTGGTGTATGCAGTTAATAACAGACTAGTTATCTTAAGGAAACTAGGCGATCGCCCTTCTTAATTTCCTCGCACACCTGCAAAACTTCCTGTCTTGCCCATTGGTCTGCTGCCAAAATATCTTCTAAAGAGGGATTGATACAGTTATCCGCTTGATGACGATCGCAAGCCGCTTCAATACAGCGTGGAATATCTAGAAACTCAATCTTTTCATCCAAAAATAGCGCCACTGCCTGCTCGTTTGCTGCATTCAATACCGCAGGCATCGACCCCCCAGCTCGACCTGCTGCATAAGCTAGTTTCATGCAAGGATATTTCTGATGGTCGGGTTCCCGGAAGGTTAAATTCCCGGCCTTGACCAAATCCAAAGGCTCCCAATCAGTATAAATGCGTTCCGGCCAAGATAGGGCATAAAGTAGCGGCAAGCGCATATCCGGCCAACCCAACTGCGCTAACACTGATGTATCTTGGACTTCAATTAAGGAGTGAATAATGCTTTGGGGATGGATGACAATATCGATGCGATCGTAATCCATACCGAAGAGGAAATGAGCTTCAATCACTTCCAATCCCTTATTCATTAAGGTAGCCGAATCGACGGTAATTTTACGTCCCATCGACCAGTTAGGATGCTTGAGAGCGTCTGCCACTTTCACTTCTCCTAACTTTTCCACGGGCCAATCCCGGAAAGCACCGCCAGACGCTGTGAGGATAATCCGCCGCAACCCCCCTGCTGGCACCCCCTGGAGGCATTGAAAGATCGCCGAATGCTCCGAGTCCGCCGGAAGCAATTTGACGCCGTGCTTTTCAATCAAGGGATTTACCACTGGCCCCCCGGCAATCAGCGTTTCCTTATTCGCCAAGGCAATATCTTTACCTGCCTTAATCGCTGCAATCGTGGGTAACAACCCAGCACAACCAACAATACCCGTGACTACTACATCCGCATCCCCGTAGCTAGCCACTTCTGCCACTGCTGCTTCCCCTGCTAGGAGGATAGGTTGCGGGTCGAGATCTGCTAGTGCTTCTTTAAGTTCAGGCAATTTTTCTTCATCACAAATTGCTGCGATTTCCGGTCGAAATTGCCGAATCTGAGCAGCTAACAGCTCAACATTACGTCGTGCCGCCAGTCCCACCAACCGGAACTCGTGGGGGTATTGAGCTACGATATCTAAGGTTTGAGTGCCGATAGAGCCAGTTGAGCCGAGGAGATTAATTGCTTTCACAATAGTTTGTTAAGAATTCGCCGCTCCTATTAATATAAGGTGGTTTGCGATCGCTCTTCATCAGTAAGGCTGATTTCCTTTGGGTAAAGTACAAGCATCTGGGTTTTTCGTTCATGGTTCATGGCTCATTGCCTCTGTGGGTTGCGATGGCAGATGATTCTGGAGGCTTACAGATATGACTTCAATCAAAACCCGCCCAACGAGCTGGTTTTAGTAGGGTTAATCAACCATACATGATATGATGGGTGATATGATGTCCGACAATCACCCATAATAAAACCTGCCGCAGCAGGGCGGGTTTCGACTTAGGTCATATCTGAGCTGTCTCTAATATTTGTCACTAAACCCGCCCCTACAGATATTATGGGTTGTTTAACCGGACATGATATGATGACTAATCTGCGAGCAATTGCTAACCCATCACCTATCACCCATCACCCATCACCAATTACCCATTACCCTATCCCAAAATCTGCTCAATCATTCGATTTGCCTGCGATCCATAGCCGCCACCGAACAAATTGAAATGATTGAGGATGTGGTAAAGATTATAAAGAGTTTTCCGCTGCTTGTACCCCGAATCTAAAGGCCAGACTTCGTTATAGCCACGATAAAAACCACCAGGGAAGCCACCAAATAACTCCGTCATCGCAATATCCACTTCGCGATCGCCAACATAAGTCGCCGGATCTAAAATGACAGGTTCTCCCGACTTAGTAATTGCCGCATTCCCTCCCCACAAATCCCCATGTACCAGAGAAGGTTTAGGCTGATGTGCTAGCAGTTCCGGAACCAGCGCCAGCAATTGATCTTGAAGAGGAAAATTTCCCCCGCGACGCCGCGCTAATTGGAATTGATAACCCAAGCGATATTCGGCAAAAAATTTAGCCCAATCAGCAGTCCAAGTATTAATTTGTGGCGTCGAACCAATTGTATTATTTTGGTTCCAACCAAATCTTTCCTTACCACCAGAAGATTGCGGCTCCTTAGCGCGATGCATTGCCGCTAACTGACGCCCCATCTCTTCCCAAGACTGACTATTGCTCCCACCAAATTCCATCCATTCCAAGACGATGTAAGCAGAATCACCTGCGATTCCACAACAAATCGGTTTTGGCACCCGAATAGTTTGGGTATCCAGCATTTGCTTTAAACCCAGTACCTCTGCCTCAAACATAGGAATTTGAGCGGCTTGGTTAAGCTTAACAAAGTAAGTAACCCCATGACCGATAAGAGCATAACCCTGATTAATACAACCGCCACTCACAGAGCGGCGGTTATTAATTTCAAAAGTCTCACCAGTTACCTTGCTAATATGGTTAGCAATATGTGTCCACATCATCCCTGACATCCGTATCACGCTGGCTCAATAGTAACAACACCATAACCCTGAGTAGAGAGATACTCCTGAGCAGCTTGCTGGATATCAACAACATCAACCGCTTGAATCCGAGCCGGATATTGCAGCGCTGAGTCCAAATCTTGAAGCTGGGAGTAATAGTAGCCATACAAACCCGTGCGATCGCTAGGCTTTTCGTTCCCAAAGATAAACCGATTTGCAACCTGAGTGCAGATGCGAGCAATATCTGCCTCTGCCACCAATTCATTTTGCAACCTAGCAATATGTTCAATAATCGCAGCTTCCACGACTGCTAAATTTTCCGTAGGTAACTGGGCAGAAATATAAAATACCCCCTGAATTTGCTGAGTCATATTACTGACTCCAATGTGGGTTACCAGCTGCCGCTCTTCGCGCAAATCCCTCACTAACCGCGACATCCGACCATGTCCTAAAATAGCGGCCAGAACATCCAGGGCATAGGTACGCTCCAACTGCTTCATCCCTGGCACCCGCCAGACCATCACCAACCGAGCCTGCTGTAGGGTGGGATCGACATAGTTCTGACGAATAATTTCTGTAAACGGGGGTTCGGGCTGATCGTTAGGGACTGTTGAGTTTTCTGGGTAAGAGAAACTTGGCACAACCGTCTCAGAGATACCCGGTGCGGGCAACCTCCCTAAATCTGTCCTAACGGAGTTGGGAATGCCTGCTTCGATAAATCCGCTCCTCACAATCTCAATCAACTCCTCAACAGGTAAATTACCCACCGCCACAGCTGTCATGGCACTCGGTTGATACCATTGGGCATGAAAGTCCCGCATTTGTTGAGGCTGAAGTTGTTCGATCGCAGATACTGGGCCAAGTACCTGTCGGCGGTAAGGCAGATAGTTAAAAGTTGTTTCCATCGCTCGTCGATAGGTGCGACGGTGGGGATTATCTTCGGAGCGGCGAATTTCTTCTAAAACTACCAACCGCTCCCGCTCAAAGGCATCATCGGGAATGCTAGGGTTCAGTACTACCTCAAGTTGCAAGGGAGCAAGTTGAGCAAAATCTTTGGGGGCTGTCGTGATGTAATAGTGAGTGTAATCCTGGCTGGTGGCCGCATTAGTGACCGCGCCTCGTTCCTCAATCAGCCTTTCAAACTCGCCGCTTTGAATGCGCGGCGTTCCTTTAAAGACCATGTGTTCTAGAAAATGAGCCATGCCGTTAATCTCATCAGGTTCCACGGCAGACCCAACGTTAATCCAAACATTGAGGTTGACGGCTTCAACCGGCATCTGCTCTGCCACAATTGTTAAACCGTTGGGTAATTTCTCGATGGTTGGAGCATTGAGGGGGGGAGTTTTGAGCAGAGTTGAGGTCATCGGTTATTGATTAGGCAATTTTTTTTGGCCATTCCTGTCTCTATCTTAATCGCAAAAACTCTGCGAACCTGTGCGTTACCCTCTGCGTTAAAAAATATTTGATTGGGATTCCCAGTTTATAGGGGTTTATATATGACCACATTTTCCCATTGTAAAAATATAATCCTAAAAAAAACTGAACTTGTCAATAGTAAAAATTTCTCAACTGTCCTATAATCTAAAATATTAAGAAATGTAAACAAAACCATGCCCAGCGCTCATAGTGGCAGCCAGAAAACCCGCCGTGTAGTTGTCATTGGTGCAGGAATTGGCGGTCTAACCGCTGGAGCCTTACTTGCTCGTCGCGGTTACCGAGTATTAGTTCTCGACCAAGCCTTAGTACCGGGAGGATGCGCCTCCACCTTCCAGCGTCGGGGATTTACCTTCGATGTCGGTGCCACCCAAGTTGCTGGTTTAGAACCCGGTGGCATTCACCAGCGGATTTTTGATGAGCTAGAGATTGACCTACCCGCCGCTACCCCCTGCGACCCTGCTTGTGCCGTATTTCTGCCCAACGAAACCGAACCCATTAACGTTTGGCGCGATCCAGAACGATGGCAAGCAGAGAGGCAGAGGCAGTTCCCTGGTAGCGAACCATTTTGGCAACTGATGGCAACTCTGTTCCAGGCAAGTTGGAAATTTCAATCCCGCGATCCCGTACTGCCTCCCCGCAATCTCTGGGACTTGTGGCAGCTCACATCAGCAGTGCGCCCAGATACCTTAATTACCTTACCCTTCACCTTCATGACCGTGGGGGATGCACTGCACAGATACGGACTCTATGAAGATCGACGTTTGAGAACCTTTCTCGATTTGCAGCTGAAGCTTTATTCCCAGGTAGACGCTGATGAAACCGCATTACTTTACGCGGCAACCGCTCTGGGAGTTTCCCAAGAACCCCAGGGGTTATTTCATCTCCAGGGCAGTATGCAGACACTCAGCGATGCTCTAGTTGAAGCCATAGAAAAATACGGTGGCAAACTGTTGATGCGCCACAGGGTTGAACGTATTGATCTATCAGACGGTAAAACCCTGGGCGTAACAGTTCGCAATCAGAAAACTGGCGAAACTTGGCAGGAAAGTACAGATGAAATAGTTGCCAACGTTACCGTGCAAAATCTCGTCCAGTTATTAGGTTCACAATCCCCACCAGGCTATAAGCGTCGGGTAGATAACCTGCCACCCGCATCGGGCGCTTTTGTCATCTATCTCGGTGTTGACCAAAGCGCCATTCCCCCAGATTGCCCGCCTCACCTCCAGTTCCTTTATGACTACAATGAGCCAATTGGGGAAAATAATTCTCTGTTCGTCTCCGTTAGCAAACCAGGAGATGGTCGTGCCCCACAAGGCCAAGCCACTATTATCGCTTCCTCTTTTACCAATCCTCAGCTATGGTGGCAGGGTGAAAAAGAGGAGTACGATCGCTTAAAACAGCACTATACCCAAGAAGCGATCGCTCGTCTCAACCACTACTTTTACTTAAAGCCCGAAACCATCATCCACCAAGAAACTGCCACACCTCGCACCTTTGCTCATTACACCGGACGCGATCGAGGCATTGTGGGAGGTATCGGGCAGCGCATACCAACCTTTGGCCCCTTTGGCTTTGCCACTCGTACCCCCATTAAGCATCTCTGGTTAGTAGGAGACTCCACTCACCCAGGAGAAGGCACTGCTGGTGTCAGTTATTCTGCCCTTACTGCTGTCCGACAAATTGAAAATTGCTCTATGGTTGAGCGAAGTCGAAAC
>DNXU01000495.1:10932-11205 GCA_003505715.1 Cyanobacteria bacterium UBA8803
ATGGTTGAGCGAAGTCGAAACCCGTCCTGCGACAGGTTTGATTAATGTTCATCAACCGCACATGATATTACCCGGTTATCGGTGAGGGCGGGTTTTGTACAGATTTGGTTGGTTTCCCCACAGCTTTCATCCCTAAACCCGCCCCTACATTATCTTTATCTTCGATGCAGTTGTAATCCTAAATCCTGGATGTGCTCATCCCATTCATGGGGGTGAACGGGATCAAATTAATCTCATGTCTGGTTCAACCCCCATAATATCTGTAGATACTGT
>DNXU01000496.1:0-379 GCA_003505715.1 Cyanobacteria bacterium UBA8803
ACGTAGCCGAGGGCAGCCCTATTTTTAATAAGAGGATGCCACAATGTACAAAAACACTAAGCAATAGGCACTCCGATGGACTCAAATACAGCATCCCTAGGAAACGATCGCCCTTGGTATGAGGGGCCAGATGGCACTTGCAATCTGGAGGAGCCAACACTGGTTAACATGGGAGAAGGTAGGCCACTCCATTTGATGTTCCCTGTCTACTGGGCGCAATCGCTAGAGATTCTGCCAGAAGCGAAAAAAATGGCCAACGATGTAGAGGCGATGTTAGTACTGCTGATCTACGGAGAAGCGCCCGACAGCGAAGTGGCCAAGTTGATCGTTGAATTAGCTTCGGCTGAGGTTCTACCCCTTTGGATTGGAGACCAAAATC
>DNXU01000496.1:436-16775 GCA_003505715.1 Cyanobacteria bacterium UBA8803
CACTTGCTTGGGAAGCGCTATATATTGCACGATCGCCTAAATGCTTGGCTTACCTCTGAGTTGGTAATTCCTTACCCAGTAAGCATTTAGCTTTATAAATTAGTTTTTCTTATCACGATGTTTACGGGAGAGCAAAAGCCATGATAGTACAAAGTCACTATCATGGCTTTTCATTACTAGCAAATGTAACAAATTGTTAAAACCAATTTAGGGAAAAATGCTGAAGACAGTACAGCGGTAGTTAAGCCTTTAGCAGAATATACTTTGAAAACTAGTAATAAGGGCTGGGCTGGGGGAGTCAGTAGCCTTAACCAGGCTAGTAAGAAATTCAGTAGTATTACCCTACTGCTAGATAAAAATATTGGCAAAAATTAAATGAAATCATAGTTCTGCTCTCCAACTGCTGGAGTCAAACTCTTAGAAAAAAAGGCTTCACCCAAAAAGTATGCAAGATCTACCAAAAGTTTCTTTGGAAGACATGACACTTTTCAGTCAGGTCTGCCAAAACTTAGGAATTAGCCGCGAAATTTGCTCTAAAAGAATGGATTTTCTGCAAATTAAACCCTGGAAAATCAAGGGGCGCTTGTACCTAGATCCGGTGCAAGTTAACCACATGAACAGTCTACACGAACATTATCAACAAAAGGGAAATTTTGATGGGTATCCCGTTCCCGCTCTATCAGAACCTTGGGCAGAAGAACTCAATAATAACCAGAGCGAAGCTACCGAAACTTCCCCAGAAGGAGTTATAGTTAAAGCAGAAGATCTCGCCACTGCCAGCCCACAGCAATTAAGCACTACCAACAGCCTCAGCTTTACTCCTGCGGTAGTGCGATCGCAACCGCAACCAAGTACAGACACAGCAGCGCTCAATAACTTAGTAGCTTCTGCTCAGAGCAAAGCAGCTGGCGTATTAATTGCGGAGAATGTGCTGGCTCAGCAGTACATCCAAAACCCCGATCTGCTGCCGGATGAGTTAAAGGTAAAAATCGAAGAGTCTGCACAAATCCCGAAAATTGACCCTTTCGCATACGCCAGCTCGCTAATAAATTTAGTCCGAGCTGGCGAAAGGCTTTCAAGTTAAACTTTCTCCTCCTAGCATCAGTGAGTTGGGTTGTTGTGTCCAATGGGCTTTCGATAATTTCCCTAATAGCTGTATTAATTGGCCTGAGTATAATGTCTACGGGAAGTGGAAAACAGCCAACAGCACCTATTGACGAAACACCCACTGATGCTCAATCTACCATTCCCAATTCTGAATCTCCAACTCCTAGTTTTCAGTTCCGGCTTTACCGCCAAGCAGAACTGCTGCGAACAATTGCTAGTTTAAAAGCGAATAGCTGCCTGCTCCTAACTGGCGAAGAGGGTAGTGGGAAGACTGTACTTATGGAGGCTATATTCCAACACTTAACTGATGAAGGATTTATGGTGGCTTGTGTCGAACTAGCAACCACTAAACAAATGCTGTTGAACATATGCGAACAAACCAATATCGATACTTACACTTTGGAGGGAAAAGCCCTAACCATCGATCAACTTAAGGATGCAATCGTTGATTTCTTCAAGGAAAACGTAGCTTTTTTAGTGATAGACGATGCTCACAGATTACCTCTACAATTCAGGCAGTGGCTCAAGGTTTTGAAGCGTAAAGGCGTATCGATGTTGCTCTTAGCAACCCGTCCGCCCAAGTCTGATATTTTTCTCAATCTGCCCAGGATTGAGCTGAAACCATTGCCGGAATATGCTATCCGGGAACTGATGGAGCAAGCTGCATTAGAGCGAGGATTGAAATTAGCCAATCACGAGTTAGCCCAACTGCACGAACGTGCTGGGGGCAATCCGATGCTGGCTCAAAGAATCATCAATGAGGAGTACTTGGGACTGGATGTTGAGGGGGGAGACCACGGGCGCTATAGAGATGCTACGCCCCTAGTGATTCTGGGAATAACTGTCTTTAGCATAAGCAAATTCTTTGCTTTAGGGATTAACGAGCCAATTTTATATGTGCTTAGTGGTTCTATCAGTACTCTCTTGTATGGAATATATCGAATTTTGTTGAGTTTACCTGGTGAAAGTAAGAGGATTGAATGATTGAAATACTGAGTTACTTTCAATTAAGTTGGAAGTTTTTATGAAATGATCGGCTTATCCCATATGATTATCGGGGGCACTACTGCTAGTCTTTTTCTCCAGTCCAGTGATGCCACTGTGTTAGCCACAGGTGCGATCGCATCCTTACTCCCAGATATCGATATCTCAATTTCTCCAGCAGGGCGAATTTGTCCTTGGGTGTCGCGGTGGTTTGAGCGCCGCTTCCCTCACCGCAGCTGCACCCATTCTTTGGTTGCTAGTGGAATTGTTGCCCTAATCACCTACCCAGCATTGCTCTATCTCCAAATTCCCCTAGAACTTATCCATGCGCTGAACATAGGTTATCTCTTTGGTTGGTTGGCAGATATGTTTACAAAAAATGGGGTGGAAATGTTTTACCCGTCTCCAAGCCGTTGGGTTTGCCCTGGGAATAAAAATTTTCGGCTCAAAACTGGTTCTCAAGCTGAGTACGTTGTACTAGCATTGCTGGTAGTAATCGCTATCCTGGTTTTTCAGATTAACTCAAGTGGCGGATTGATGACTCAATTTAACCGCTTGATAGGTTCTACCTCTGGGGTGGAGCAGGTATATAACCAAAAAGGGAGTCAACAGCTAATTTCCGTCCACGTTGAGGGAGTAAAGGCAATCGATCGCGCTCCTATCGTTGATGATTTTTGGATTATCCAGCAGCAGGGCACCGGGTTCATTGTCCAGGCAAAAAATGGGGCAATTTATAAGGTCGGCAAAGACCCAGACGTGCAGATTATCACCGAGAAAATAACTGCCAATCCCCAGTTGCCAGCCAAAATCTCAATTGAGACGATTCGGCTGGATCTAGCTCAAGTTGGGAGAGCCCTCGTTCCCTTCGACCGTAAAAATGTGCTGGTATTTGTATCGGGAAAGATAACTGTTGATTACCCCGAAGAGTTGGCACTGGGATACGACCCCTATCAGTTTCGCTCCATCCGTGTTGAAGGTGATACCGTCACCTTGGAAGCCGCACCCTTGGGAGTGGTCTATCAGTCTTTGAACGAACAGTTGGGCACCGGTTATTTAGAAATAAGGAGCATTTATTATTAAGGTTCTTCAGTTTTAATATCTTTGCGTAAAATGCCTGCCTGCCGATGTAGAGCTTAATATGACCTACACTCAATTATTCATTATTCCTTGGTGTCATGGCTTCTGGCATCTATGCAGTTGCTCACATCGGTCATCTCAAACTCTATGTCTGTGATGCTAGCAATATTCACAAAAAGTGGCCGCCCATACTCGCGCAACTTAACAGTGGCACCCATCCCTATACTTCGCTGCAAGCCGTGTGGAATGCTGAAGGAGGGAAGCGCTATTTTACATTCCATACCCGCAAAGAGCTGGCAAGCGATCGCGATATTTTAGGAATTGAGAAGCTCTTGGCAGAGCAAATATGACAGTCAAAAAAAAGAGATGTCTTTAATTAAGAGATCTTTTCACCAGGTCTGACAACTTTTAGGTAAGCTGGGTGTGGCGAAGCTGCTCCGTGTCCATGTTGTGTTGCTAGCGCCTTGTGTAGAGATTCCATCTGTGCCTGCATTTGTTGGAGTTGATGTTGGAGTTTTTCGACTTCCACGGGGGGAAGTGGGGTTACCTTTTTAGGAGGTTCGGTCGAACCTTTCCTAGAAGCGTAGGCCATGTAAGTTTGGGCTGAGGCAAACTTGGCTGCTGCGGTTTGCACTTTTGCCTGAGGGGTGATCGCGGGTTGAGGATCGAGAGGAGAGGTGGTAATAATTAGCGGTTTAACTGTGGAAGGATCGTTAGGCTGAATATCGTTGATCTTTTCAACGGGTTTTGTTGGGGTTGGCGGCTTTAACGCTTGAGCTGGTTCCGGTTGGGCTAGCCGATCTGGCACCTGAGTTGGTTCTGGTTTAGCTTGCGGCTCTGCTACTGGGTTTGGCTCTGATTTAACGCTCTCAGTCAATAAATTTGCTAGTTCCAGTTGGACTTCTTCATCTAAGAATGGAGCCAGTCCAGAAGCTGCCAACCGAGATTCCGATACTTTGAGAGCCTCTAACAATTCTTCTTTTTCCTTGAGATTTTGGGCCAGACCAGATAGTTGCTCCTCTGCTTGGGCTGATTTGCGGGAAGAGGCTTGCCACCCCGTTACTGCTACGCTAGCGGTGCCAGCTGCCAAACTTAGGATACTAGCCAAGCCCAGGTAAGGAGGTGCAATATCTCTCAGCTGGCCAGAAAATACTGGTTCGTCTTGGAATTGGATGGTGATGGGCTGTTTGCCAAGAATGGCTAAGGGCAAGCTGAGTACGCCAAACACTGTTGCTGAGATCACTACTGGTGTAATGACGAATCTTCTGAGGGGAGAGCCAGTCATAATTAATACTTCCTAGTGACGATTTCCAGTATCAGTCGTGAAACTCAAAGAGAGGGAGGGCGAATTCAATCCGGTTCATTAGTACTCTTGAAAATTATATGGAAAGAGTTTCCTTGCATCTTGCCTGTACTTCTTCCAAGTTAGTATGTTTTTTATGAAAGCGCTACAAAACTTGATGAAGTTTTTGTGAATTTACTCTCTACAAGATTATATTGCTACTCCTAGTGAATCTAATATGTATGAAACTTCGGTGGCCTAACGTGATTATTCTTTATTGACAAGGTGATAATAATCACATCAAAAAAGAACCTACAAACTAAACTGTAAGATAAAATTTTAGTTGTAGGTATTAGCAACCCTCTGTAGTCGAGACGTGTGAACCTTAATCAAGTTCCCCTACAATAACTCCAGCTCTTGTAGATTTAAGCCACAGTTTGCCAATTGTAGGCTACTTGTGGGTGTAGGCATCTATCAGAAGAGGGAACACCATCCAGCTAGATCGGGTCAGGTTAGATAGGCACGGTCAATAGCTCCTAATCACAGAATCAAAATTTCTTTCCCCCTCTCCCTTTCGTTCATCCCTCATCCCTCATCCTTCATCCCTATTTTTTCCTCATCCCTCATCCTTCATCCCTATTTTTTGAACCAAGTTAACCGCTTCATTGTTTACAACGCTATGTCTAGATTTTTCCTGCACCCGATCTCGCGGCTAACCAAAGGTACATCAGTAATTATACTGGCAGTTGTAGGTAGTTGGAGAAAATTGCCATGGTTCTCCCAACGCCAAGACCATTACTCTGGTAGGACAGTAGCACGACGGCAACAGGTAGGAGCAGGCATAGCCTCTGAGCCAAGGGCAGGTAGTACCGAGCCGTCAAGTAAAGCCGCTCCTACCTCAAAACGCAACCGATTCAAACTCT
Organism: Cyanobacteria bacterium UBA8803; assembly: GCA_003505715.1. Taxonomy (GTDB): domain Bacteria; phylum Cyanobacteriota; class Cyanobacteriia; order Cyanobacteriales; family Coleofasciculaceae; genus UBA8803. The sequence continues at coordinate 5,810 of DNXU01000496.1, forward strand.
ACTACAGAATTATCTGGTTCGGGTTAGCTGTATTGTTCTCCTCTGTGATCGGCTTAGCTTGGCCAATTCAACGGCCTGTTGAGGCCACTACTGCCCCCATGACCATCCAGATGCCCCTTTCTACCCGAGGTGCCAAAATCGTTGATGCTACGGGTAAGCCTGTATTGCTCACAGGGGTGAACTGGTTTGGGATTGAGACTGAAATGCACGCCCCTCACGGCTTGTGGAAGCGGGATTATAAGGAGATGTTAGCCCAAATGAAAAGCTTGGGGTACAACACCATCCGCCTGCCCTATTCTGTCAAATCCCTGAAAGCTTCCGAGGTTACTGGTATTGACTACAGCATCGGTGCTAACGCTGAACTACAGGGAAAATCACCTTTAGAGGTGATGGATTTAGTCATTGCCGAAGCAGATCGCCAAGGATTGATGATTCTGCTGGACTCTCACCGACTCAACGACCAGCGTATTCCAGAACTGTGGTACGGTGACGGGTATACGGAAAAAGAATGGATCGACACCTGGACGATGTTAGCCATGCGCTATAAGAATCAGCGCAACGTGATTGGGGCAGACTTAAAAAATGAACCTCACGGCAAAGCTAGTTGGGGAACTAACGATCCAGCTACGGACTGGCGGTTAGCCGCCGAACGTGCTGGTAATGCGATTCTCAAGCTCAACCCTAATTGGCTAATTGTAGTTGAAGGGGTCGAGAAGAACGTTCCCGATCAAAAGTTACCTATCCATTGGATGGGGGCAAATCTGGAAGGAGTGGCTCGTTTCCCAGTCAGACTGTCCGTGCCGAAGAAGTTAGTGTATTCTCCTCACGAATACGGACAGGGAGTCTTCGATCAGCCTTGGTTTTCCGAAGCTAGTTTTCCCAACAATCTCTACAGGCGCTGGGAAATTGGCTGGAATTATATTGCGACTAAAGGAATTGCTCCCGTCTATATTGGTGAATTTGGCGGCAGGCAAGTAGACAGCAATTCTAAAGAGGGCATTTGGCAGCGCCAACTGGTAGATTTTGTCCGGAAAAAAGAACTATCCTTTACCTATTGGAGTTGGAATCCTAACAGTGACGATACTGGGGGCATTCTCCTTGATGACTGGTTAAGCGTGGATCTACCCAAGCAACAACTGCTTCAGGGAGTGCTGAGGGCAACTCGTTTTTCCCATATCCCAACCGCAGTTACTCTGCCCAGTCCCAGAGTTAATCCTAACCCGGTAGTTGTTAATCCACCACCAAGACGCCAACCCAATCCTAACCCGGTGGTGATTAACCCACCGCCAAGGCCCCAACCTAATCCTAACCCGGTAGTAATTAACCCACCGCCAAAACCGACTGTCCCCACGATCGCAGGTCAATCTAAGTTGAAGGTAATATCTTACACGCCATCGGATTGGCAAGATGGGTTCTGTACAAGTATGCAGGTGATCAATGAAGGGAACACTACCATTGGTAACTGGCAAGTCACCTTCCAGATGAATCAGGCGGTGATTAACCAAAGTTGGAGTGCCAACTTCAACCGCCAGGGGTCTCAGTATGTGGTGAGTCCCTTAGATTGGGGACGGACTATCGAACCGGGACAAACCCGCGAGTTTGGCTTCTGTGCTAACAAGTTGGGATCTGACTACCAACCTCGACAAATCTCAGCAGGAATTGTGGGATCGCGAGCTAATTCTCAACCGAATCTCATTGTGCCAACCACGAACCAAGCTCAACTGAAGGCGTCCTCTAAAATCCAATCGGATTGGCAAGACGGATTCTGTATGGATTTGCGAGTAGCCAATCAAGGTAATAGTAAAGTGGGCGATTGGCAACTCAAATTCCAGATGAATCAAGCAACTATTAATAATAGTTGGAACGGCAACTTTCAAAGCCAAGGTTCTGAGTATATAGTAACGCCCTTAGATTGGGGAAGAGGCATCGAACCCGGTCAAAGTCGCGACTTGGGATTTTGTGCGAACAAGTCGGGGGCTGATTATCAGCCGCGACAATTATCGGTAGCGAGCTTATAAAAAAGTTCCTAGTTCTTAGTAACCACTTCAGTGGTTGACAATGCTCTCTTGTCAACCACTGAAGTGGCTAACCCTCTTCTGTCACTCTGACCAGAGTGACAGAAGAGGGATATAGCGATAGTAGTGTGTGAGCTACCGCATAACACACCCTACTAATAGAGGCTGTGCGTAAGCCCTAAAGGTGATAGGGTCTAGAGTGTAGGGAAAATTGACTAACGCCCGACACCCCAGACGCAGTCTAGCAAATCTTTTATTGGATAAGAGGGAATTAGCTTTGAATATCGTTGCTTATCAAACCCAAGTAGCCACGGTAATAGAAACCTTGCAAAAAGACTTGCCAACGCTATTTGAAAAAGATATTTCCTACGGCATATATACCCAAGATATCTATTTTCAAGATCCGGTCAGTCGATTCAAAGGTAAATTTAACTATCGCATCATTTTTTGGACATTGAGGTTTCATGCTAGGTTATTTTTTACAGAGATCTACTTTGACTTGCATGAGGTCAAGCTGGCTGATGAGGATACCATTCAGGCGAATTGGACAGTGCGCGGCACCTTGCGTCTTCCGTGGAAAGCTGACCTGTTTTTCAATGGTGATTCTACCTATAAATTGAATAAAGAGGGCTTAATTTACCATCATCTTGACCGTTGGGATCGGGAGCCTAGGGAGATTTTAAAACAGTTTTTACCAAAGTGAAGGAGTTTGCCCCCCTAACCCCCCAACTTTGGGGGGAACGCTCCCCCTAACCCTCCAACTTTGGGGGGAACGCTCCCCCTAACCCCCCAACTTTGGGGGGAACGCTCTCCTTAACCCTCCAACTTTGGGGGAACGCTCCCCCTAACCCTCCAACTTTGGGGGGAACACTCTCCTTAAGGTTTAAGCTAAAGCTTTATCCCATTCCAACTGATGACTTAAACCATATTTGATAAAGTCTTCTATTTGAGCTTTATCATTTTTACCAAAAACACCTAAGCTGTAAGGATTCTCTTGCATTCGTTGTTTGACTAATTCCTGTTCAATTTGGAGTACTTCTTCTCTCGGTTTGTCAGTTTTAAAGAAATCTACAACCAAAACAGTCCTGTCGTAATCGGTGTAATTATGCGGACAGTGGGGATAGCTGTGATCTAAAATCAAAAATTCGCCTTCATGCCAATAAAGCTTGTCATGGCATATTTTCATTGCCACATCTCCCTCAGGCACAATCAACCCTAGATAGCCGCGATTCATGTGCGGGTTATAGTTCACATGGAGTTTGACATCTAGCCCGGGATGAAATGTACCAAAATACACATTTCTAATGATGTTATCATTAAGCGAATTTGATTGTGCGATCGCCTTAGTTAGCTTGGGAAAATATCTTTCTCTTAATTCCCGTACTTTTTCTGATACATTCTGTAACTCATACTGAGGATATTGAATTTTATGAACTACAATATATTTGTCAATAAGCATTCCTTGAAATAGGACGCCAAAAGCACTATATTTAGCATTGCCTTTGGTCTTAATCGTCTTACTTTTAGGCCCCAGGACTGCAAAGGTAAACTCCACCTCTTCCTGAGAAGATCTATCTTTAAAGTAGGTGAATTCATCTCTAATGGCTTGCCAGTTCTCTTGCAGGTGGTTTAGAAAGGGAAACTGTTTGGGGTCTAAATGATACTCGTTAAAACTTGCCATTGTCTTTTATCCTGGATATTTTAAGCTGTAGAGGCAGGTGCGTGTTTGTGTAGCTGGGGTTTTAACCGCCAGGTGCCACCTATGAGCCTAAGTAATTTTAACAAGAGGTTCTGTGTCTGAAACTCTAGTGCTGGATAGATTTATAATTCCCCTACATCTAGGCTATAGGGAATGGGAGATCTAATAGAAGCGATATAGTTCCCAGATAATATCTGCGAACCACATCGCTTACTAGGGCAAGAAGGCTGCTAGGCAGGAGGCTCCAAGGCAGAAGGACATTCTTAAAGTTCTTGCTACAATGATCCGTAAAGGAGAAGAGGAATATCTATTCAGAGGTGAGACGCTGTTTCACAAAGGCTCAAAAACTCCTGATTTTACGACGCGCAGACTATAAGTGCCAAATCTGTAGCACCCCTCTAACTGCCCAAAATTTTGAGGCGGATCACCGAATTCCCTACAGCCAGGGAGGGCCAACTGAAGTATGGAATGCTCTAGCGTTATGTGCAAGTTGCAATAGACGTAAATCAGATCAACTAATCGATTGTGATGAGCCAGGTAGCTGATAATTATTTCCGCAAATACCACTCTCTCGTCCTCAACCGGATTCTCTCCGGACAGACGAAACTTTACCCCCATCAGCAGCAAGCACTTCTAGCTATTTACCAGAAAGCAAGTCGAGGGGAGATGGCTGCACCCAATCGCAACGCAGCATTAATTTTAGCTGGTGTCGGTTGTGGAAAAACTCTCATTCAAGCGGTCACTCCCTATATCCTAGCTCCCTGGATGAAAGGTCATCAGGCATTGTTTTTGTCTGATAACTGTACCCTCCGCGCCCGATTTCTAAAAGACTTTCCCACCGACTACAAGCACCGTCCCATCTACAATCAATGGCTGCTCTACAGCTTGAATATTTTACCCCCAGGCGTCCCGCCTCCTCGAATTGTCGAGTTAGAGGCAGGGGATTTTAATAGCTACGCCTATGCTCTGCACCAAGGCGACTTCTTAATTGGCAATCGGCAGTTCGTCCTTAATTTAGTCAACCGAGGGGATATTGAACCGAGTGCCGTTGGTGTCTTGTGTACTGATGAAGCCCATTTTAGTGCGGCAGCTTCTTACCGTACCATTATCAACTACTTTTCAGAATCCCTACTGTGTTACTTTACGGGGAGTAAATTCCGTTCCGATGGTCAACCCTTACCTCACATTCGGTACACCCAGGTAGATGATTGGGATGAACTAGGACGCTCCATGTTGCAATATGCCCCCATTGCAGATTACGAGTTTACCGTGCAAGATGCTTGGCAACTTGACCCACCCCCAATTAAGAAGCTGATGTATAAGGAAGCCACCTCGCAAGCTTTTTTGATTGAAGAGGAGGAGGGCGAAGTTGAATATACGCTAGATAAATTTTTAACGAAGGCGCAGACTGATAAACAGTGGTTTCGGCAAATTTTGTTTGCCGATTCCTTTTCGATGCCAGTATTAGAAATGGCCGTAGAGATTTTATTCAGGAAGCGAGCTAATACTGGTCAGCCTCATGCCATGCTAGTGAGAGCGCTGAATATTCCCCATACTCATCGTGTGGCTAAGTTATTAGATGAGAATTTTGCGGTTTTGAAGGGGAGAGTCGGCGTGATTCATTCCGACCATGACGAATACGACTTAGCTGGTCGTCCGAGTGCAATTTTAGAACGTTTTTACAGCGGAGAGTATTGGGTTATTGTTCATTGCGGTTTAGTGGGGGTGGGATTTGACCATCAGTGGATATCGGTTTCCTGCTGTTTGTGCATTCTCAAAAGTATGTCTCCCGCTGAGCAAGAATGGGGGAGAGCATTACGGCAAGTACCGGGGGAAACACCGGGTCAATTTCCGCAGTTAGATCGTCCCAACTGGGGTGTAGTCGTTACTCATTCTGCCTTAGGGCTGAGGGCATTATTTGAAAAATTTCAGCAGGGTGTGAAGTCTGATGCGATCAGAGCAGAAGTTGTCCGCGATCGCCTGCGTCCTCTGCTCACTACAGAGTACGAAGCAGGGGAAACCATTATCCATTTAAGTGACACCTCCAGCGTTAAACCAGGGGATCTGTTGCAGGTGCGCGTACCAGTAATAGTTAAGGAGGAAAGCTCATCCAAGTTCTCGTTAATTGACGAACTACGTGCTACAGATAGTTTGTCTGATGATAATATCTCCTCAACTAGGGGCGATCGGAGTCCCCGAGTGGCGGAGTCAGGGGAACCTTACGGCGCAAAGAAAGACCTCAAAGAGGAGGAACAAGCAAAAAATGCCGTTCTCGGCAAGGGAGAGAGGCTCTTACCTTGGCAGCAGGAAGTAGATGCAATTAGTCAAAAATTGACCGAAATCAGAAGTATTAAAACCTATCAAGTTCAAGTGGAAGCAGTTCTTGATGCCAGAACTGTTCAGATTACACCAGCTTGGTGTGACTTTCCCAAAGGTGTGGGTGTCGATATTAGTAAAGCCAGGGAACCTAGGGAGTTGAAACAGGCCAACTTTCTCTCCCATATTGGGTTAGATTGGCAGGTTCTAGTAGGTGAAGAATTAGTTTCTTACCGAGACTATTCTCGGCGCATGGTTCTGCAAAAACGGGGCATGGATCTGGATAATGAAGGTGAAATTATTGTTGGGGGTATAAGGCTGAAAGATACTATGCCCGCAGCAGCTTATGAGTTGTTTCTGAAGGGTTTAGAGAGCGAGTTAGCAGCGGAAGTAGTAGAGATTCTGCATCCAGAGGCGATCGCTCGTCCCGATAAAGCCAAGATGGAAACCCAAGCTCGTTACGGAGCGCAGGTGCGAAGTCTAATTAACGATCTGTTTACAACCAGGAATCTAATTCCGGATGGCACGAATGGTTACTCTTTGGTTGAACGTCCACCACGGCTCTTAGCTCAGGAGATGGAGCGAGTTAAAACTAAGGGGGAGGAACCAGATTTTCGGAACAATTCAGCGTTGATTCATTCGGCAGTTTTTGGGTTTATTAAGGAGAAAACGGGAAGAAGCTGGTCGGAGCATAATTCAGAAACGCAGTATCAGGAGGCTGTAAAATTAGCGCGGCAGTTTTTGTTGCAGCTGTCAGAACAGTTACGATGGCGGCGGCGGTAGGTACACTCAAGCAATTGAAATAGCTTAGATGCTTTGAGACATATGGCTGAGGCCAAAGCCTCTACAGAAAAGAGATAATTTAAAGCAATCTCTTAACAAAGAACCGCTATCACCAGGGGCGCTTTTGGAGAGAGGAAGCAAGCATTTACCTTTTGCCTAGGATCTGAAGGCGATAAGGAAGATGGATAACCTAGCTTTACAAGTATTGAGCGTTACCAGCCTCTGGTTAGCAATAACTGGTTGGATAGCCAACGACCGCGTTGTTGCTCAAATTGTCCCTGATAACACCCTGCCAATTAATTCCCGCGTCACCTCTAACGGCAATACATTCATAATCGATAGTGGTACAGTAGCAGGGGATAACCTGTTCCACAGCTTTGCAGAATTTTCTATTCGTACTGGTACAGCAGGATTCTTCAATAACGCCACCAACATTACCAACATCATCAGCCGGGTTACGGGTAGCTCTATTTCCAACATTAACGGTGCGATCGCGGCTAATGGCAGTGCTAATCTATTTCTAATTAATCCTAACGGTATTGTTTTTGGCCCCAATGCCCAGCTCAATCTGGGCGGTTCATTTATTGCCAGTACGGCTAAGGGCATTCAGTTAGCAGACGGTAGTATCTTTAGCGCTACAAACCCTATAGCTCCACCTTTACTTACCGTTAATGTTCCCATTGGTTTGCAGTTTGGTCTCAATTCTGCCCCTATTATCAATCAATCTGTAGCTGGTAGTTTATTGACTGGAAACCCTCGTGTTGGCTTGGAAACTCCGGGTAAAACCTTGGTACTGGCAGGTGGTGACCTACTTTTCCAAGGAGGTAATCTAACCGCTTTCCAGGGACAGGTGGAACTGGGCAGCTTGCGTAGTTCTGGACTAGTCAGCCTGACTCCCACAGCAACTGGCTTGGCCTTGGGATATCAAGGTATAGAGAATTTTGGCACCATTGAGCTAACTGGTGGGGCGGCAGTTAATGCTAGCGGTTTAGGAGGTGGCGCAATTCGGGTACGGGGAGGGCAAGTTACCCTGACCGAGGGGTCAAGACTAGTTGCTGAAACCTTTGGTAATCTCAATGGTAGGGGTATTGATATCGAGGCACATCAGTTCAAGCTACAACAGGGAGCCTTTGTCTCTACATCTACCTTTAGTTCCGGTGTAGCGGGAAATATAAATATCCGCGCCGATAGGGTAGAAATGACGGGAACTAGCCCTTTAGAAACTGCGGGACAGCTATTAACTGCAACGTTTAATCCATTCAATGTCAGCAATGGCTTGTTTAGCTTGAGTTTGGGTAGTGGTGCATCGGGAAATATCACGATTGATACGGGTCAGTTAATCGCACAAAATGGTGCCAATGTATTAACTACAACCTTCATCAATGGTGCTGGCGGCAATTTAACTTTGATAGTTTCGGAATTGGCAGAAATCAGCAATGGCTCTCTCTTGTATACGGGAACGGCGGGGTCTGCAAATTCGGGAAATTTGGCGATCGCAACTAACCAATTGCAGGTTCTCAACGGTACGCTGATCGGCACCAATCCAGGTAGCACAAGTACGGGATCTGGAGGCAACTTTACCATAACGGCTAATTCCGTGGAACTGAGAGGAACTCCAGCCGGAGCGCCCCTTCCTAATGGTTTGTTCACGACTACGATCGGGGCGGGCGATGCGGGAGATCTCACCCTAGTTACGAGTCAGCTCATCCTTGCTGATGGCTCACAAATTTCGGCTTCTTCTGCGGCGATTACCGCTAGGCAATTGCTGGTGCGAGATGGTGCCCAGATCTCAGCTGCAACTGGGAGCGCGGGATCAGCCGGAAATTTAAACATCAAGGCATCAGAGTTTTTAGAAGTTAGGGGTTTTGCGACTGAAGTGACTCCTACCGTAGAGTCAGTATCCTTTGGCGTTATCGGTGATGGTATCTTGCCTAGTGCGATAGAGGCGAATACTAGTGGTCCGGGAGAGGCGGGGGACTTAAGAATTGAAACAGGAAGGTTAATTGTGCGGGAGGGAGCAGAAATCGGTGTCAGGGGTACAGCATCTGGGGCAGCGGGGAACCTGGAGGTGAAGGCTAACTCGATCGAGTTAGATAATCAAGGAGCGCTCAGTGCTGCCACCCTGGCAGGTGCGGGTGGAAATATTCGGCTAGAGGCGTCGAACATTATTCTGCGACACAACAGCCAGATCACCACTAATACAGGCAACACCAATGGCGGTAATATCAGCATCGATACAGAAAATCTGGTAGCCGTTCCAGAGGAAGATAGCGATATCAGTGCCAATTCTCGTGACTCCCTTGGCGGTAATATAACTGTCAATGCTACTGGCGGTATTTTTGGCATTCAGTTCCGCAGCCAAAAGACACCCTTAAGTGACATCACCGCCACTGGGGGAGATCCTGCCCTCAGTGGCAATGTCACCCTCAATACTCCTGGGGTTGACCCCTCTTCAGGATTGGTGAAATTACCAGATACCTTCACCGAGTCTAGCGATCGCATAATTGTCGGCTGTGCGGCGGCCCAAGGCAACTCCTTTACGGTTACCGGACGTGGTGGATTACCGGAAGATCCGACAGCGACGATCCGGGGTCAGACAGTTTGGCAAGATTTACAAGATTTTTCATCAGATAGCGAAGGGGTAAATGCTACTTTTGAAAATACCCAAGGGTTAAGCATAGATCCGCAGGGCGATCAAACCACTAGGCAATCCTCTGCCATAGTAGAAGCCACAGGTTGGGTGATGGATGAGCAGGGGAATATCACGCTGGTTGCAGCCCTGCCAAAGGGAGCCACTTCAGCTTACCCATCAAAACCGCCTGATTGCCAGCAATTATCAGACCGGACTTAATATCCCACCTTCCGCACCCAGAGTGTGACACTTCTGAGTGCGGAATGTGTGTTGCGTTATGCGGGAGCTAATACCGAGTTGCATTCAAAGCGATATCAAACTTCATCCGGATTAATGCCCATTGCTCGTAAGCGAGCCGCGAGTTGCTCAGCTCGCTGCTGAGCTTCGGTAGCTTCTTGTTGAGCTTGTGCAACCTCTTGTTGAGCTTGTGCAACCTCTTGTTGAGCTTGAGCAGCCTCTTGTTGAGCTTGTGCAGCTTCTTGTTGAGCTTGTGCAGCTTCTTGTTGAGCTTGTGCAGCTTCTTGCTGAGCTTGAGCAGCTTCTTGTTGAGCTTGAGCAGCTTCTTCTTCAGGAGTCGCTAGCAAATTTCCTTCTAACGTAGCCCAACGCAGCCAAGTTGCCTGCACACCTTTATAGGAACCTTGCCACCGCACCAATGCTAAACCGATACACTGGCTCACCAATCGACCTTGCTCATCCCAACTGATCGGTTGGTACACTCCATTTTGCAAGCTAAATCCAGCCCAATCTTCTGGATGAAACGGATCGTACCAAAAATATTCCGGCACTCTGACCCGATCTTGGTAAATTTGCTTCTTGTCAGTTTTATCTTTGCTGGCTGTACTCTCAGAAAGCAGTTCAATGACGACATCTGGTGCTTTGCCTTCATCCCAAACTACCCAACTAAGTCTTTCACCTTTGGGCACTCCCAACACCACAAATACATCAGGGCCTCGGAAGTCTTGATTTCTAATTTGAGCAGCACTGAAATACAGAAACATATTGCCGCCGACATAGCCATCCTCTCGCTGAGCCAACCAAGACAATAGAGTATCAATCAACATTTGCATTTGCAGAACATGTCGCTGAGTTTCCATCGGAATACCATCATCACAGGGTAGTTCATATTGGGTTGGCGGTAGAGTTAAAACAGCACCAGCAGATTCAGTAGTAGTTGTAGACATGATTTTTGGGTTTAGGTTATGGCGATCTACTTAACTTTAACGCCAAGAATCAGGCTAAAAGAGCGATGAAGGCAAAAAAAGATCCAGGGTTACTTGCTTAGGAATGCGATTTATGGTATGGCGGCAATCGGTCAAATGGCGCTGGCATTTAGTTGTAGAGACGTTCCACCCGAACGTCTCTACAGTGTGAGCAATCAAACGAATTTGAGCGGTTTACCTAAACGGAAGCGATATCAAACTTCATCCGGATTAACTCCCATTGCTTTTAAGCGAGCGGCTAGTTGCTCAGCTCGCTGCTGAGCTTCGGTAGCCTCTTGTTGAGCTTGAGCAGCTTCTT
>DNXU01000496.1:16821-20174 GCA_003505715.1 Cyanobacteria bacterium UBA8803
ATAAATCCGCCCTACCCAAGGTTGGGGGGCAGGGGGGCCAAGGGGTAGCGTAATTTAGCAATTAATAATCTCTGACATCCTCCACTGCTAAACTCAGTGCTGCTGCAACCTGTTCCACAGTTAATCCCATTGCCAGCAACCGAGGGATCGCATCTCTTCGCGCTTTAGCTTCTGCTTGTCGCTCCTGCTCGGCTATCTCAGCACGTTGGCGCTCTTGTTCAGCGTGGGCACGTTCCACTTCAGCGCGTTCGGCACCAATTAACAATAAATTTCCTTGTTCATCCCACCATCGCAGCCACAGTTGGTTTTGATTTTGGTAACTTCCTTGCCACAGACCCAATTCTATTCTCATCGGCGTGATCGGATAATGACCTCGCTCGTTAGGGGACATCTGCTGATAAAATCCGTTGACGAGGTTGTATACCTCTAACTTACCCTTATTTATTTCATAGATGCCATAGTAAGGAATCCGCACGATCCGCTCGTACACCCAAAACTTTCCTGGTTTAGCGATTTCTGCTTCTCTAGATCGAGAGATAGGAGTGCGATCGCGTTCTTCATCTCCATTACCACTGGCAAATTCCAGTGCAATTAACGGAGCGAGATGTTCTCGCCACAGCACGTAGGAACGACGAATTTGCCCATCAACGTCCGGCCCTACATTGGGAACATAAAACCAATCAGGAGCTTCTGCCCCTTTTTCAGGGGGGTCTGTTTCTCGCCAATAGATCCCGCAATCTTGCCCAATTGCATATTGGCCATCCGGATGAAGCTGCTGTAAAACGGGGCCTAAGGAATCTGTAAGAATAATACTTTGGGGATGCTCCTGAAAGTTTTTCACGAATGTACCATCTTCCTCCGGTAGTTGAGTATGGTCGGGAAAAGGAGGAGGTAAATCGATTTTATTAATGGTTTCAGTCATGAGCCAGCTTACCCTAAGCCGTTATTATCTTATATTGTGCAACAGGTGCAATGGCTGGTAATTGATAATTACTTCAGACACTTGCCAATAAAAGTGGTGTTTCTAGCCTACTAGATGGGTGGTGAGAATTGCTCTGGTGAATCTTTTCAGGGACTGCTGCTAGACCTGCTGCAATTAGCCGGAAGGCGATCTGCTGTACTTTTTCTATGGGCAGCCTTAAATGCTTGGCGATCGCATAAAGCGAAGCAGGTCTTTTACTGTATTCCAAAACCTTTAACTCTAGGGTATCCAGCCTTTGGTGCGGTTCCCCCACAATTATACTTGCCAAATCAGCTTGAGGAGCGGGCAATTGATGGCTCAAGGCATCCCAGTTGGGTAACCACCGCAACCCCATCAAAGTGGCTTCAGTGGCTGGCACGCTGAACCCGGTCATTTCTCTCCCCGGTATTGCCATGTTCTGCTCGAATTTAAACAGGCCATCCTCGATTTGAAACAAGGGACAGACTTGTTGCAATACCTGAATGTAGAATAGTTGCTCTAGTTGCGGGGCACTTAACACACCATAATTTTTTAGGCATATACCCAAGGGTAGATGCGGCGGACAGCAACATTTTAGCAATTTTGCGAATACGCGATCGCTGAGCCATTGCTGTTGAGCAATCAATGAAACTAAACCTTTACGATCTGCCCGGTTAGCTGCTGCGACAATCCGCCCCTGCTCTACCCAGAAGTAATGAACTGACCTAGGTCTGCCTTGATCTGCTGGCAAGGCACCAAAAGACAGCAAGCCTGTTTTTTGTCCTTTTTCAAGGAACCGAAAAATTTCTGGTACAGACAAGTCAGTTATGGCACCTGCGATCGGCATAATCGTTTAAATTATAAGAAGGTTAGAGAGAGCAGCAGCATTTGTAAATATTCTATTTTCAGAAGATTAACAAAGATTTTATACTTCAGCAAACAAATTTACTGATTTTCCTGATATAAGGAATAATGAAGTCATTGATAATATTTACTTATAGTTTTTGTCTTTAAGTACTAAAAGTCTTAAAGAGAGTATCCTGTTGAATTCACTTGTTTAAATCACCCAATTGGGTGATTTAGTTGATGATGGCAAAATTACTTAAGGAAGAGTCGAGTCCCCATTATGCAGCTGCTGTGCCTCAGTAATGGTCATGGAGAGGATGCCATTGCGGTCCGAATTTTACAGGAATTGCAGCGTCATCCTGCTGCGCCAGAACTGGTTGCTTTGCCCTTAGTGGGTGAAGGAATTGCTTATAGTCAATTGGGCATCCCCATCGCTGGCCCGGTGCAGCGGATGCCCTCTGGTGGCTTTATATATATGGAAGGGCGTCAGCTGCTGCGAGATTTGCAAGGCGGCTTGTTACAACTCACCTTGGCACAATTTAAAGCTGTTCGCCGCTGGGCCAAAAAAGGTGGTGTCATTCTAGCGGTGGGGGATATTGTACCCCTGTTATTCGCTTGGTTAAGCGGAGCATCTTATGTCTTTGTGGGTACGGCTAAATCAGAGTACTATCTGCGGGATGAAGCTGGCAGATTACCCCATCGACCGTGGTGGGACGGTTGGTCGGGTTCGGTGTATCTGCCTTGGGAACGCTGGCTGATGAGCAACAAGCGCTGCAAGGCAGTTTTTCCTAGAGACAAGCTGACTGTAGAAACCTTAAAGCAGTGGTCAATTCCAGCATTCGATTTGGGCAATCCCATGATGGATGGGATTGAGCTAGAGCATCCGAGAGCGATATTTTACGAACCCGACGCCGAAGTCAGGGAAATGCAGCGATCGCTAGTAATTACTCTGCTACCTGGTTCTAGAGTACCGGAAGCTTATGACAATTGGCAGCTAATCGTGCGAGCCACCATTGGATTGCTAAATACCTACAACGAGCGATCGCTCTTATTTCTGGCTCCCATTGCCCCAGCCTTAAGCTTAGATCCATTGCGGGAAACTCTAGAAGCCCAAGGCTGGCGTCAGGAATCCTCCACATCAAGCTTATCTAACCTACAGCTGACTGACCCTACGGCGCTAGCGTTTAAGCAAAAAAAAGCCAGATTAGTTTTAACCCAAACTGACTATAATCTCTGCCTGCGCCAAGGGGACTGCTGCATCGCCATGGCAGGAACGGCAACCGAACAGTTTGTGGGATTGGGAAAACCTGCGATCGCTATTCCTGGAAATGGTCCTCAATTTACCCCTGCCTTTGCTGAAGCTCAAACCCGTTTGTTAGGTCCATCTCTGGTACTTGTAAAGCAACCCGAAGACGTAGCCGTTGTAGTACAGCAATTATTGCGCGACCCCGATCGCTTGCAGCTGATTGCCGAAAACGGTCGCCGCCGCATGGGTCAACCCGGTGCAGCGAGTCGGATTGCCAACGGTTTGGTGGAGAGTTTTGGTGTTAGTTGTTAGTTGTTAGTT
>DNXU01000496.1:20285-24959 GCA_003505715.1 Cyanobacteria bacterium UBA8803
TTGTTGGTTGTTGGTTGTTGGTGTTTCAACCTACTATTATTTGCGCCCTGATGGTTGACCTTCGACACTGGCAATTTCGCCAGTTTCCATTAATTGTTTTAGCTGGCGCAGACTATCTCCGATTTGTTGTTGCGGTTCTTCACCGAAGAGTTTGGCAATTGTGGCACCAATTGCACCAGCTGGGGGGTTGTATTCCATCACCACTTTAACTTCAGTACCGCGTCCGCCCGTTGCAGGTTGAAAACGCACGAAACCAGAACTATCAATATCAGCTCCTTCAACGGAAGCCCAAGAAATTAAAGAATTTTCGCGATCTTCAATAATTTCTGCATCCCATTCCACGCTCGATCCCAAAGGAGCATTAGCAATCCAGTGGGAACGCTTCTCATCCCAGACTCTCACATATTTAAGATGTGTCATAAAACGGGGGAGGTTCTCGAAATTGCGCCAGAAACCATAGAGGTCTGCTGGCGATCTATTGATAGTCACAGTCTTTTCAACTTTAATAGCTTGGTTCATCCCCATTGCCTCTGGTAGACTGTTTTGTCCCGTTGCGCCATGATAAGCCAAACCTCCACCTGCGATCGCCAACAGAGTCCCTCTGAGAGACAAACGCGATAAACCATAAAGAACGAGTGCGCCACCACCGATTAACGAGGCCCAACGCTCAACATCGCTCATTTTGCTGCTTGTTTGTTGGCTTTGCTTGTCTGATAATAATTCCATTGGTTTGTATCCTATAGAGAAGGCTGCTATGCAGAAGGTAGAAGGGAATAAAGCTTGTAGACTTAGCTGTAGACTTAGCTTTTTATGCTTTATTTAAATGGTGGGTTATTTCTGCCACGCTGTACTAGGCTTACTAAGCAAAATAGCGCCTTCTATTTCTCCCAACTTCTACCAAAGGCATAAACCTACCACTGTCTAAAGGTAGACTTAGAGACATCGCCCAAAACCTGCGTTCCTGGAGCATTAAAAAATTGATAATCGGTAATCGTACAATAAACGAGCTTTTTCCCAATTACCCATTACCCCTTAAACAATCTGGTTCAGTAAACCTCTCTCAAGTACAAGCTCAACCGCAAGGGTTTTATAACCTACCCGATCGAACAGGATGACCATCTTATCTCCCTCGTAGCGCATCACGAGTCCTTCGCCCCAGCTAGTATGAACCACTCGGCTATTCAGGGGGAAAGGCTGTCGCCCCTCATCCCTTTCCTCACTAAGACCGTAACAGCAGTTATCGCAAAACCCGCAAGGCTCATCAAGACTTTCGCCGAAGTAGTTCAACAAATATTCCCGGCGGCAGTTGCGGACTTCAGCATAACCCCGCATCATTTCCAAACGCGATCGCTCAAACTGTTGGCGGATTTCTTGAGAGCGCACTGCTGCCGATGCCGCTTCAGTAATATCGGGAGGCTCTGGACTGAGGGTTACCTCTCCTGTGGGTAATCTCTCGACAACACCAACTTCACTTAAGTGAGTTAGAGCTGTTGCTAGTTTTGATTTAGAGAGGTCGGTTTTTTCCCGCAAATCTGTTGGAGCAATTGGCTCGTCTTCCTTTTGGATGACTTCGGCGACACGCTCGACCTGTTCGGTATCCAC
Source organism: Cyanobacteria bacterium UBA8803 (assembly GCA_003505715.1). Classification (GTDB taxonomy): domain Bacteria; phylum Cyanobacteriota; class Cyanobacteriia; order Cyanobacteriales; family Coleofasciculaceae; genus UBA8803. Next base: position 21,888 of record DNXU01000496.1, read on the forward strand.
CTGACCCCCACTGGCAAAGAATCGGCGAATTTTTAGGTCTTCGGGGTTGTAGAAGAGAATGGCTTTGGCTAGCTTACTGTCGCGTCCGGCACGGCCAATTTCTTGATAATAGGAATCGACGGAATCACTAATATCATAGTGCAAGACGAAGCGGATATTGGACTTATCAACACCCATGCCAAAGGCGGTTGTCGCAACTAGTACTTCTGCTTCATCGTTCATAAATGCAGAGAACACCTCGTCCCGATCTTTGGCTTTCATACCTGCATGGTAGAACATGGCGTTAATACCTTTGTTGCTTAAGGCCTCAGTAAGTTCCTCAGCACGCTTGCGGGTTGCCACGTAGATAATACCTGGCTTTTCTAGCTTGCTGACTCGCTGCAATAAGATGTCCTGTTTCTCAGCATCATCCTCAAATCTTTCGACACCCAACCAAATATTTGGTCGATCAAACCCTTGCACCACGACACGAGGATCGCGCATCCCCAAACGTTCCACAATCTCATCCCGTATCAGTGGTGCTGCTGTAGCAGTCAGCGCTAGTATTCTGGGATGACTGAGCGCCTCAATGATGCAGCCTAGCCGGAGGTAGTCGGGGCGAAAATCGTGACCCCACTCGCTTATACAATGGGCTTCATCAACCACCAATAGGGAAGGTTTGGCAGCTTGGAGAGATTCCAGAGTTTCTGGGTTATTAAACTGCTCTGGGGCAAGAAACAAGAATGCCAAATCGTCTTGTTTTAAAGCTGCAAAGGCTTCCTGCTTCTGGGTATCGTTAATCGTTGAGTTCAAAACTACCGCAGTGCCTACTTCTTGTTGGGCGATCGCTTCCACCTGATCGCGCTGAAGGGCTAGCAGGGGTGAGATAATCACAGTAGGATCAGCCATTAAAGCCGCAGCAATTTGGTAAATCGCTGATTTCCCCGAGCCTGTCGGCATCACGGCAAGAGTATCGTACCCATCAAGAATAAATTGGATTGCCGCTTCTTGCCCCGGACGAAGGCTTTCATAGCCAAAACATTCCCGGGCAATTCGATGTACCTGCCATGGTTCATTGTTCATGGTTAATGGTTCGTATTCCCTCAGCTGTTAGCTATTAGCTAATTTGATGTACATGCCATGGTTCATTATCATTGGTTTTTCCGTAAATCTCCGCGTAAATCTCCTGGATCGTCGAGCATTGGTGGTGCAACGCCTGGATTATTGTAGGTTTCTTCTGGATTCTCTGGAGTCCCAGCGGTATAGACTAAATCCATGACATTGACTGTGCGAGTATCGGATGTTTCAGGATGCTTTTGCGCTTCATCTTTAGTATTTTCAGAAGGCTGATTTGATGCACTATTACTCATACCTCATACCTCATACCTCATACCTCATACTTCATCTTAAGTGGCTAGTGTTTCCTCTAACTTCTATCCCAAGAATGGGCTTAATGTTAAGTCAGTCCCTAACTATGCATACAAGACCTTCAGGGTGCATCCCAAGATAGAGAGATAGCCTTTTATTAGGTAGACCTCTAGATAGACGAGCTAACAAGAGCGCAGAGCTAAGTTATAGAAATATAGATTATTTTTTTGTCTCTGCTTAAGGTAGTAGCCTTTCCAACTAGCTCCAAAGCAAGACCTGATGGCCACCCTGAGAGCAAAAGCTAATGCGATCGCTCTTTACGGGATTAGAGGAGAGTCAAGTAAGTGAGTGTATTGTCCATCGAAGAACTCAGAAGTCTGGTAGAACAAACTCAAGGGTTATGTGTATCGATTTATATGCCCATCTATCGGCTGAGTACAGAAGTTCAACAGAATCCCATTCGGTTTAATAATTTGCTCCGGCAGGCTGAACAACTCTTAGAGGAGAATGGCTTGGAGCATAGAGAAGCCTTAGAATTACTACAGCCAATCCAAGAACTTATTGATGCAGATAGTGACAATTTCTGGCAGCAACAGAATGATGGATTAGCAATTTTTATTGCTGAGGGAGTCAACCACTACTACAGCGTGCCTTTAGCCTTTGATGAATTAGTTATTGTCACCGATTATTTCCATCTCAAGCCGTTACTACCTGTATTAACCGGGGATGGACGTTTTTATGTTTTAGCGTTGAGTCAACAGGGTATCAGGCTATTAGAGTGTACCCGCTCCAGTGCCAAAGAAATTGAATTAGAAGACGTACCGAAAAGCATTGACGAAGCTCTTCTGTATGATGAGACTGCTAAAGATGGCCAGTTCCGCATCAGTACCTCAAAAGGGGGAACTAGCAATCCTTTCCAGCAAGCTGGTAGTTTTCACGGGCAGGGAAGTCCCGATCGGGATAAACACCAAGAGGACATTTTACAATTCTTCCACGCCGTTGATGATGGATTGCAAAAGTATCTCAAAGGCAAACGTGCCCCTTTGGTACTAGCTGGAGTCGAGTATCTCTTCCCAATTTATCGAGAAGCTAATACCTACCCCTGTTTAGTTGAAGAAGGTCTGACGGGCAATGCTAAAATCCTCAAGCCAGAAGAACTACAAGCCCAAGCCTGGGAGATTGTAGAACCTATATTTTTAAGAGAGCAGCAAGAAGCGATCGAGCAGTATAATGAATTGGCTGCGGCAGGGCGCACTTCAAATGATGTTAAAGAGGTTGTTCCAGCTGCTCACTACGGAAGAGTGGATCGGCTATTTGTTGCCGTTGGCGTGCAAAAGTGGGGCTGTTTTAATCCCGACACCAATACCATTGAATTGCATCCTGAAGCAGAAGTTGGCGATGAGGATTTGTTGAATTCAGCTGCTATTCAAACCATTTTAAACGGTGGAACTGTCTATGCAGTTGAACCGGAAAAAGTGCCTGATAATGCACCCTTAGCTGCTGTTTTCCGCTATTAATAGCATCTCTTCTCCTATCAACGGTGAGAGGGAGTAAGATACAATGTTGATGCAATAATCAGCCCCCCTAACCCCCCAACCTTGGGGGGAACAATCAGCCCCCCTAACCCCCCAACCTTGGGGGGAACAAGAGCGGGAGTATGTCACTTTTGCTCCCCCCTTTCTTTGGCTGGGCTAATTCATGATCATAGCTAGAAAATTCCTGAGC
>DNXU01000496.1:25045-32915 GCA_003505715.1 Cyanobacteria bacterium UBA8803
CCCTCACACCCTCACACCCTCACTCCTCCAGCTCCCCAAATTGCTTTTTGGGCTTGGCGGGACGTTGAGTAGCATCGGCATTTTCTGGAGCTTCGTTAGTCCGAGTTGGATCGCTCCCTTGAGTCACAATATCGTGGGGTTCTATTGTGGAATCATCTACACCATTAATCACACTTTCAGCATTTGTATTCGGTTTGGTAGAAGCGCCTTTATGACTGGCATGACCGCTAGGCATGAGTAAGTCCTCCATTGAGGTAATTAATATACCTCAGCATAGACCTCTCAGTTGGAATAAATACCCTATCTTAGGACTGAGTTTATATTATTGATATAATGCTGTTTTTGGTACTTATCCTATGTCCGATCCTTTAATTATCATTGATGTCCAAGCAGGTTTTATTAATGAATTTACCCATCATATCCCGCAACGAGTTCTCCGTTTAATTGAGCGAGATGAGTATAGACCAATCCTGTTTACTCAGTTCATAAATACAGCAGATGGGCCATACCAACGGTTTCTCGATTGGCATAGCTGCGATACTGAACCAGAGACTAATATTGTTGCTGAGCTAGAACCTTGGGTTCAACCGGAACGATTGTTTGCTAAGCAGGGACTGTGCGGAATGCCAGATAAGTTAGCAACCTACCTGCGGGAGCAGTTTATTGAAAGGATCTTACTTGTTGGCATCGATACGGATATGTGCGTGTTGAAACTAGCGATGGATTGTTTTGATATGGGCATTGAACCCATCGTATTGACAGATTGCTGCGCGAGTACGGCAGGTTTACAAGCACATTTGGCTGGGCTAGCAGTACTCAGCCGAAATATTGGTGCTAAGCGTCTGCGTGAAGCTGGTCTTTCTGAGGGATCGTTGGCCGCACCAGTAGAACCGAGCAGAGAAAAGATAAAATAAACAAGATTATAGGACTTACCCAGAGCCTCTATTAGTAGGGTGTGTTATGCGGTAGCTCTCCGCACCCTTACCGCTATATATAGCTCAGTATCACGCTAGTAGCTAAAGCACCATTACCACTATATATGGCCCAGTTGCGTAAGTCCTGGATTAGTAGGGGATAGCCAAGTGAAAACCAAGGTAGCCTTCTGGCTTGTTCCGGCAGTAGAGGACAGAGCCTTCTTTCAGGAAATGATAGATACTCTAGCTCACGAGTATGATGCTCCAGCTTTTGTCCCCCATGTAACTATCTACTTTGGGGAATGCCAACCTGATGAATCTCCAACCTCTCTTGTTGAAGAAGCCATACAGGGAGTTAAAAGTTTTAGTCTTGCGGTAGATAGGCTGCTGTATACAGACCAATTTACTAAGACTCTATTCGTGCAATTTCAACCGAATTCTGTTCTTACTCAGATATCAGAAACCTTGCGTCATAGTTTAGGGCAACCATCTGATTTTGTCCTTAATCCTCATTTGAGTTTGATTTACAAACAGATGAGCGAGGAAACTCAAAAATATTTAGTCACTTCGATAACTTTGCCGAAGTCGGAAGTCTTTTTTAATGAAGTACAAGCCATCCTAGCCCCAAATAAAACCCAAACACGAGAAGATGTTGAGAGCTGGAAAGTGCTTTATAAAACGCAATTAGATAACAGCTAGGGCAGATGCTATTGGGGGGTGCGTTAGCTTTCACGTAACGCACCCTACAAATAGAAATCAGAAATCCTGTACACCCCACATCCTACAACTCCCCTATTCAGTAATGGCCTAAAGAGGTTAGGTAGGCAAAGGCTCTAAGATTGAACCATATAGGTCAACAAACCTTTGAAAAAGTAACATAGTTTCGTGATTTGAAATTCTACTTAAGTGTACTAAACGGTGTATGTTGCGTTCAGCCAGTTTGCTTAAATAGGGCAAATCCTCAAACAGAGTTAAACAAGAGGCAATATGCAAGATTATTTGCAATAAAGGCTTCGGCCACTCCAAGTCGCTGTAAATGTCTATAAATAGCTTATGCTCCTTGTGGCTGAGGGGAAGTACGTTAAAGATTACGACGACTTTCTTACCGTTATAGACAGGAATGACAAGTTCAACCGTATAAGGGGTATGTAAGATTAAGCCCACTTCTACAATCGGCTGCCTCCAAATTCTTAGCGCATTTAAGGGAGAGTCTAAAACAGTTTGAAATTTAACCATTCCCCCGATGGCTGTAGGCTCGAAATGGCTGACTTTAATCACCCTCAGATTATTGAGGCTAAAATTGTGAATGCTTTCTAGATGCTTGAGGTTCAGCAAGTGATAGATCTGGCAGAGATACGGGAAAGGTAAAATATATTCCTGGCTGATCATATGTTGCTGTTGTAACTCTAACATCCGAGCCTCTGCTGTAGATATATAAACATCATGATGGCAATTATTTGCATCAGCTCGATAAGTCTGGATGGTTCCAACAGTAGTGCTACTTAAGGTTTCCTCTGGCTTTAAACACAGCCAAGTCACAAAGAATAAAGAGGCAGTAACCAGATGAGAAATCTCTAGAGCGGATAGATAGCTATCTGCAAAGGAAGAGACAACTTTTGAGGTAATGCCCAAAATCCAAGACGGAATACCAAATATCCAAATACCATTTGTGATTTTGGATATGATAACTGAAAACTCTGGAGAATGTTTATTGTTCATTGATTGATTCACGATGGGGGAGAAATATTTGCGGATAGAACTATGAGCAAAACTTGGAGTAACCTGGCTATATTGCCAAAAAGCATTAATTAACCTCCAGGTAATGAAACCTTTAAGGCAGTACCTGATAGGTTTATTAGACACTTCGCAATAAGTAAGACTTGTGCCAATTAATCATTCAGATGCAACCTGTTCTATTGGCACAGGTAATACTCGCCTTACTTATAGAGATTGGGCGTAAGTCTTAAGCTCGATAAAAATCAGATAACAGTGTTTGCTGTTGCTCTTATCAGGGATAACTTTTCAAAGTAAATCTCCCTTAGGACTCGTGCTTTGTGGTTACTTCTACGGTAGAAGCTCTGAGCTTTACCATCCTCTACCGCAAGTTGAGATTAACGTTCTATCTAAATGATGAGCAGGTTAGCTGTTAAAAGGTAAAGAACATTACAATAGACTTCTTGCAGATGGGACAGGGCATAGGGAACAAGGGACAAGAATTGGCACAAACTGCATTAGAAAAATACTTTTGCAAGAGGTCTAATAAAAAATGGGGTGTAGGCCAATTTTCCCTACACCCTATAATTAGATAATGAAGCATTAAGGAGGAATCTTTCTTATTGCGCTAGTGTTTCTAGCTCGTAAAGCGCAAAACTTTGCGGGTTAACGATCGCTTCTTGCCCGTGGAGGAGTTTGTCCGGCATTTTAGAGCCAGACCCCAGCCATTGAGGATCGGCAGAATCAAGAATCTTTTGCCAGATACCGCCAGGAAGTGAGCTACAGGTTACCTCTTTTTCATGAAAGTTCATCAGACAACAGATTTGGCTGCCTATACTGCCACGGCGGAGGAGTAACAGTTTATCCTCTTCCATAGCTGAGACCTCTAAGTTTTCCTTATCGAGCGTTTTCAATGCTGGCATGGTGCGGCGCAGTTGAATTAAATGCCGATAAAGGTCGAGCATGACTTTGTTTTTGCCTTCCTGGCGTTTCTCCCACTTCAACTGAGAGCGCTGGAACGTATCTACGCTGAAAGGATCGATAAACTCTCCTTCCATATGGAAATCCGTAAACTCCCGTTTTCTCCCTTGTCTGACTGACTCAACTAAATCTGCGTCGGTGTGACTGATGAAGTATAGAAAGGGAGTATCTTCTGCGTACTCTTCACCCATAAAAAGTAGGGGGATGTAAGGAGACAACAGAACCGCACCCGCAGCAAGTTTTAACCCTTCAAAGGAGACGAGATGGGTTAAGCGTTCCCCTAGCATCCTATTTCCGACTTGATCGTGATTTTGAGCGCAAACCACGAATTGATGAGCGGGGCGATCGCTTGCATCGCTGCCATGATATCGGCGGCGCTGGGGAGAGTATTGCCAGGAGTAAACAAAGCTTTCTTTATAGGCTTTAGCTAAGTCTGCACATTTCCCGAAATCCTGGTAATATCCCTTCTGTTCTCCGGTGAGTAAGGTATGAAGGGCATGATGGAAATCGTCACTCCACTGAGCGTCGATGCCGTATCCCCCTAACTCCCACTCCCGAATGACTCGCACATCATTTAAATCACTTTCAGCAATAAGATACAGTTTCCGACCTAGGCTTTCTGCAAGAGCCGCCACTTGTTCGGCAATTTCAGTCAAGACGTGCTTCGCCCCCAAATCAAAAATGGCGTGGATGGCATCTAATCTTAGGGCATCAACGTGATAATGCTCAAACCAATAGACGGCATTTTCGATAAAGTAATTGCGAACTCCGTCGCTGTACATATCATCAAAGTTGATTGCCCTACCCCAAGGTGTTTTGTAAGTCTCGGTAAAGTAAGTGCCAAATTGGCTGTTGTAGTTCCCTTCTGGGCCAAAGTGGTTGTAAACTACATCCAGAATAACGGCTAGACCTTCCTGGTGACAGGCATCGATCAGTTTCTTTAAACCTAGCGAGCCACCGTAGGAATTCTGCACCGCGTAAGGATAGGCTCCATCATAGCCCCAGTTGCGATCGCCTGGAAATTGGGCCACTGGCATGATTTCAATGGCATTGACTCCCAATTCGCGCAATTCGCCCAAGCGGGAAATAATTGCTTCAAACGTACCTGCTGGCGTGAAAGTGCCAACGTGCAATTCGTAGATAATCATTTCTACTAAGGGGATACCAGACCAATTGTTATCAGTCCAGTTCATCGTACTATGGTCGATCACCTCCGAAGGGCCATGTACGTCTTTAGGTTGAGAATGGGAGGCCGGATCTGGCCTGTCAGTTTCTCCAGCAATTTTGTAGAAATACAGCGTTCCTGGCTCAATGCCTTCAGCGGTTACTTTAAAATACCATTGTTCATCCTTTACCATAGGCAGGATGCGCTGTTCGGGATAGACGATTTGCACGGCCACCTCTTGATGAGAAGGTGCCCAAACCGTAAATTCACAACGACCGTCACCAAGATAATTAGAGCCTATTTTCACATTTAATCTCCTTTGCTGGCAATGGGGAGTTAGGCTTTATGGACAGGGCTTACGCCATATCTGCTGTTTGCCCCCTCGCCCCCCAATCTTGGGGGTCGGGGGGGCTTGGCAGAAGGAGTTCAGAATCTGTTAAACCTTGGCCAAATTGCTCTAGATTGTCTTCTTTGTAAAGCTATTGAAGCATCCACCCGCTGAAAGAAACTTATATGTTTGAATCGTGTGTTCTTAGATACAAGGTTTGCGATCGCACAAGTAGGGGCACGACATTGCCGTGCCCCTAACAAGCAGAGATAAAACAGAGGAGAATTATTGCCATTTAAATATTTAGCAATCTCAGCAACTTCCTTCTTTGGATAGATTATTCAGAGAATAGTAACAATTACCTTGAAAATCGGGAATGGAGAATGGGGTATGGGGAATGGAGTATGGGGAATGGGGAATAGGTTTACCNNCCCTGAGCGTAGCCGAAGGGGATTGGGGGAATTACGCTTTCATTCTTTGTTGTAAGCGATCGCGCTCATGGGGGGTCTTGCACTAAGCCCTGGCCAAGAGAATTTAATGGCCTAAAGTAGGGGCAACCTAGGTGCTAGATGTCTTTTCTAACCAACTAGCAGTTTTTCATGGATTTTCATCTATGTATGTAGCACTCTGGCCCGGTGATGTATATCCACTGGGAGCCACTTGGGATGGTAAAGGTACAAATTTCGCGTTGTTCAGTGAAAATGCTACAGGTGTTGAGCTGTGTTTATTTGATCGCGAAGATCGAGAGACACGCCTGACTCTAACTGAAGTGAGTAACTTTGTATGGCACGGTTACGTGCCAGGAGTTGGCCCGCGCCAGCGGTACGGCTATCGGGTGCATGGCCCTTATGCACCGGAAGAAGGCCATCGCTTTAACCCTAACAAACTATTGATCGATCCCTACGCTAAGGCCATTGATAGTGATGTTGGCAATGGCTCGGAAATCTTTGGGTATTCGTGGGAAGATCCCGAAGAAGATCTCTCATTCTCCGATTCAGACGATGCCCATCTCATTCCCAAGTCTGTGGTTGTCGATCAATCCTTTGATTGGGAACAAGACCGTCTGTTACGAACCCCTTGGCATGAAACCATCATTTACGAAGTTCACGTCAAAGGGTTTACCAAGCTACATCCCGATATCCCGGAAGAACTGCGCGGCACTTATGCGGGCATGACTCATCCAGCTGCGATCGAACATCTCCAAAGGTTGGGAATTACAGCCGTTGAGCTGATGCCAATTCATCACTTCCTGTCCCGTCCCGGCTATCTCGTTGATAAGGGGCTAAGCAATTACTGGGGTTACGACTCCATCAACTATTTTGCTCCCCACGCCGCCTATAGTGCTAGCGGTACGTTGGGAGAACAGGTCAATGAGTTCAAGGAAATGGTCAAGGCATTGCACCGTGCCGGAATTGAAGTGATTCTGGATGTGGTCTACAACCACACTGGTGAAGGCAATCACTTAGGCCCAACGATATCCTTTAAAGGTATAGATAATGCCGCTTACTACCGCCTGGTTGATGGCAATGAGCATTACTACATGGACTTTACAGGCTGCGGTAATTCTCTGAATGTCCGCAATGCCCAAGTCCTGAAGTTAATCATGGACAGCTTGCGCTATTGGGTCACGGAAATGCATGTTGATGGCTTCCGTTTCGATCTAGCCTCGGCTTTGGCGCGAGAACTTTATGAAGTAGATAGTCTGTCCGCCTTCTTTGACATCATTCACCAAGATCCGGTACTTGCCGATGTGAAGCTGATTGCCGAACCTTGGGATATTGGAGATGGTGGCTATCAAGTTGGGAACTTCCCGGTGCGCTGGTCGGAGTGGAATGGCAAGTATAGGGATACCTTGCGAGATTTTTGGCGCTCTCAGGATGAGAGTCTAGGGGAATTTGCTTACCGCTTCACAGGCAGTCCAGACCTGTACTATCAGGAGAACGGGCGGCAGCCTAATGCGAGTATTAATTTCATCACCGCTCACGATGGCTTCACCCTCAACGATGTAGTCAGCTATAACGACAAACATAATGAAGCCAACGGGGAAGATAGCCGGGACGGTGAAAGCCACAACCGTTCTTGGAATTGCGGGGTGGAAGGTGAAACCGACGACCCGGAAGTTTTAGAGTTACGGGAGAAGCAGCGCCGCAATATGCTCGCTACCCTGATGCTATCCCAAGGCATCCCAATGTTGCTGGGGGGAGATGAAATGGGGCGAACTCAAAAGGGCAATAATAATGCCTACTGCCAGGACAACGAAATCTCCTGGTTTGATTGGGACTTGCAACAGTCTAATGAGGAACTGGTAAATTTCGCCCGCGAACTAATTTACTTCCGCCGCCAGCATCCAGTATTTCGGCGGCGCAAGTGGTTTCAAGGTCAAGCCATCCACGGCCAGGGTGTCAACGATATCGAGTGGTTTAACCCTGATGGCGGTGAGATGACTGACGAGCAGTGGGAAGTGGGTTATGCCAAGTCCATTGGGATTTTCTTGGATGGCAACCAGATCCCCAGTCCTGGACCCCAAGGCCAGCGTATCAGTGATGATAGTTTTCTCCTGTTATTTAACGCCCACTATGAAACGATTGAGTTTACACTACCACCTCGGCTAGAGGATAAGCAGTGGGGCGTTGTTATTGATACCAAAGAGCCTCGCTTCCTGAAAGAGGATCAGATTTACACGAACAATCAAGCCGTACCTGTGACGGCGCGATCGCTTGTGGTGCTGCGTAGTGTGGGGTAGGTAGGAGAAGGATGAGGGATGAGGGA
>DNXU01000496.1:33063-36355 GCA_003505715.1 Cyanobacteria bacterium UBA8803
TTATTTTTTGGCAGTCCCTAAAATAGATCAGACGCGAAGCCTACACTTACCCGTAAGGGAAGTGTAGGTACTTCACTATCTCCAGGTTAGTTCGACAGGACTTCCCGCGCTGCTGCTAAGGTGCGGTCAATATCCTCATCTGTATGAGCCAACGAGGTAAACCCGGCCTCAAACTGAGATGGTGCTAGGTAAATTCCCCGTTCTAACATACCGCGATGGAAACGGCTGAACTTGGCTAAGTCGGACTTTTTGGCGTCCTCATAGTTGCGAACAGTTTCCCCTGTAAAGAACAAGCCAAACATGGCGCTGATGTAACCGCCTGTAGCTTCCTGGGCAATTTGCAATAGACCTTCTGAGAGTTTCTTGGTGATGCGGTCTAGCTGTTCGTAGGTGCCCGGTCTTTGCAGTAACTCTAGGGTTTTGATGCCTGCCGTCATCGCTAGGGGATTGCCTGAAAGGGTTCCGGCTTGGTACATTGGCCCAGCTGGTGCTACGAGGGACATGATATCTTTGCGCCCGCCGTAAGCACCGACGGGTAAGCCGCCACCAATTACCTTACCCAGCGTAGTTAGATCCGGCGTGACCCCAAATTTTTCTTGAGCGCCGCCATAGGCAATGCGGAAACCTGTCATGACTTCATCAAATACTAGCAGGGCACCATATTCGTGCGTTAGAACTCGCAAGCCTTCCAGGAAACCGACATCGGGGGGAATAAAGCCGGAATTCCCCACTACTGGTTCCAAAATTACCCCAGCAATCTCATTGGGATTGGCTGCCAAGAGAGATTTAACTGCTTCCAAATCGTTGTAAGGAGCAGTTAAGGTATTGGCGGTAGCCGACTTGGGTACGCCAGGGGAGTCGGGCAAACCTAAAGTGGCAACCCCGGAACCTGCTTGGACGAGCAGCATATCCGCATGACCGTGGTAGCAGCCCGAGAATTTGATAATTTTATCGCGACCCGTAAAAGCTCGCATTAGGCGTATCACTGCCATACAGGCTTCGGTGCCGGAATTGACAAACCGCACCATTTCGATACTGGGAACAGCCTCAATTACCATAGAGGCCAAAACGTTCTCTAACGCTGAAGGTGCCCCAAAGCTGGTGCCTTTTTCAAGGGCATCGTGTAGGGCGGCAAGCACCTCTGGATGGGCATGGCCGCAAATCGCCGGTCCCCAAGTACCAACATAATCAATGTACTGGTTGCCATCGACATCCCAAACATAGGCACCTTTGACCCGATCAAAAACAATGGGTTGTCCCCCAACAGATTTAAATGCTCGGACTGGGGAACTGACTCCTCCCGGCATCAATTTCTGGGCAGCAGCAAAAATTTCTTCCGATTTGGTGGTTTTAAACGAACTGGTGGTAATCAAAATTGTCTCCTTAACTTAGATGCTGACAAGTCTGTTTCAGACTTCAGGCTAGTCTTTCACTCCCATAAATGAGGGTTGGGAGGTTCTACCTCCCTGTTGTTGAGAATGGTACAAGATTGTGAACATCTAACCACAAACAACAACTAAATTCTCAATTCTTTGGTTGGCAGCAGTCTAGCGCCCTGGCTTGAGAGGTTGTTTCACCAAGATTGACTGACTCTGACGTAGATTTTCCCATATAGCTGCTACCTCTGGTTGAGAGCTTGGTTAAGAGTTCGCGCCCAATTCCATGTTTTGCATACCATACATACTGCACGCTCTAAGGATTACGCTTTCTCTCTAGAGTTGCTGCAATAGTTAAATCAAGTTGAGTTCGCTTCACCCACCCTTAAAAATTAAAGCCTGCTGCTTCAAGGACAGTCAGCCAGATTGTTTAAATTATCTATACCTCCTTCTACTGTGACAGTGCCAGTGTTATTCACACCCACATTTCCCAAATCGACCACCTGGAACGTGCTAACCACCGCTTCAGTTAACTGATAGCCTGTGCTGCTATTATTTCCTTTCAAGTCTAAGCAGAAAGTACTAGTACCTTGCGTCGCCGCCTGAAAACCAATAGCACCGTTATTAGTTAGGGTATTTGTTTGAAAATCGATCGCCATCCGGCTATTGCCAAATGTCCTGAGAACAATACCATTCTGACCGTTATTGCTGATAGCCGTGTTATTGCTGATAGTGGCGTTATTGAGTTGAGCGTTACTCGGATCGATACCAGGTAAGCCTTGGCTAGCCGCAAGGCCAAGGCTAATATCTATGCCGTCGTCCACATTGTTGCTGATGTTATTGCCGGAAATTATTAGATTCGTGACTGCTGCATTCTCTTCGATCGCAATTTTAATTCCATCGCCCCGCAAACTAGGTACTGCCTGCTCTTTACCACTATTATCAATAGTATTCCCCGAAATGGTGATATTGCCTGTGGCATTCTCAACCAGAGCTACTAAGATACCATCATCATTATTAGTGCTAATTTGATTATTCCCTGAAATAGTTAGATTAACATTTCCTGTACTGTTTGCCAGAGCAATACCTTGTCCGCCAGAGGGTAGAGGAGTGCGAGTAGGCGCTTTCGTACCCGCGATCGCATTCCCAGTCAGTGCCACGCTGCCAGTCACATTAGCTAAAGCAATACCTTGTCCGCCAGGAGGGTCAAAAATACCGACTGGTGCCACCCCATTGGTATTAGCAATCTGGTTATTGCTGATCGCAAAACTACCATTAGAATCTACCAAAAGGATGCCTTGATTAGTAGCTCTAGTAATAATATTGTTCTGAAGAGTCAGAGCCGCTAGATTGTTACCAAAAATCCCACTATCGCCAGAATCTGTAATCTCTAACCCCGAAAGAGCGATCGCACCAGGAGAATTGGAGAAGGCCACTCAGAAACTCCCTGAGTTACTAATCTTACTGCCCGCGTTGGCCGCAATGGTAGCCGTGCCGCTTACCCCATCTAGGGAAATACCGTTGGTTAAGGCATTCGTACCGATCAGGGTGCTATTAGCGATCACTAAATTATTAATGGCTGTTCCCTGAAGGACAAGACCCCCCGTACTAGTGACTGCTAATCCCGATAAATTCACCGAGCCTGGATTATTATCCAGTTTAATACTTGCTTCAGTCCCAGTGGTGGTAATTTGACTCCCACTATTAGCGGTGAAATTAACTGTCCCGCTAATATTGGTAGCAAATAAACCATTTTGAACCGGATTAGTAATAGTAATTCCGCTATTGGTAACATCAACAGTCCCGCTGACTCCATTGAGGGAGATGCCAGAGGTGGCAGAATTATTACTAGTCAGGGTGCTGTTGGCGATCGCTAAATTATTAATCGTTGTGCCCTGAAGGACAGGGCCACCCGT
>DNXU01000496.1:36374-36926 GCA_003505715.1 Cyanobacteria bacterium UBA8803
CCTGTAGAATTCTCTACCTTAAGGCCAGCTTCAGCACCAGTAGTGTTAATTTGACTCCCGCTAATAGCAGTGAGATTAACTTGCCCACTAATATTGGTAGCAAATAGACCATTCTGAGCCGGATTAGTAATAGCAATTCCGCTATTAGTAACATCAACAGTCCCGTTGACTCCATTGAGGGAGATGCCAGAGGTAGCAGAATTAGTACTGGTCAAGGTGCTGTTGGTGATCGCTAAATTATTAATCATCGTCCCCTGAAGGACAGGGCCACCCGTACTAGTTACTACTAATCCCGATAAATTCACCGCACCTGTAGAATTCTCTACCTTAAGACCAGCTTCAGCACCAGTAGTACTAATCTGACTGCCAGTAGTAGTGAGATTAACTGTACCGCTAATATTAGTCGCTAATAAACCATTTTGAACCGGATTAGTAATAGCAATCTGGCTATTAGTAACATCAACAGTCCCGCTGATTCCATTGAGGGAGATGCCAGAGGTGGCAGAATTATTACTGGTCAAGGTGCTGTTGGCGATCGCTAAATTATTAATC